>JAZQHX010000179.1:0-4531 GCA_045540835.1 Acutalibacteraceae bacterium
CCTTAATTTTTGCCAAAACTGATATTATTTAATCAATTATTCAGCGTCTTTCTTTTCTTCTGCTTTTTTAGCAGTTGTTTTCTTTGCGGCAGGCTTTTTAGCTGCAGTTTTCTTTGCAGCAGGCTTTTTCTCGGTCTTTTCTTCCTTTTCAGCCTTTTCGGTTTTAGCTTCAACCTCGGTTACAACCGCATTTTCTTTAACGAAGTCGATAGCCTTACCTACTGCCAAATCCTTGCCGATTTCGCTTGCAGGAACAGCAGCCTTAACCTTATCTACTTCCATACCGTAGTCATTAGCCATCTTCTCATACTGAGCCTCAATATCCTCATCACTTGCAGTGATGTTTTCAAGCTCAACAATCTTTTCAAGTGCTAATCTGAACTTAACCTGGCTTTCAGCCTGGGGACGGAAAGACTTCTTGAAATCGTCCATAGTAGAATTTGTATACTTAAGGTAGGTCTGAAGGTCGAGACCCTGTGACTGAAGTCTGTAAGCGAACTCCTCAACGCTCTGATTTAAACGGTTTTCATACATAGCCTCGGGGATTTCGCCCTCAATTCCGTCAACAATCTGCTGTACGAGGTCATTTTCCATTTCCTCTTCAGCAACCTTTTGCTTTCTTTCGAGTGCCTTTGCCTTTAAATCAGCCTTCAAATCAGCCAATGTATCAAACTCGCTTACGTCCTTAGCGAACTCGTCATCAATTTCGGGGAGCTCACGGAGCTTAATCTCGTGAAGCTTAATCTTAAATACAGCCTCTTTGCCTGCTAAATCCTCTGCGCCATACTCCTCGGGGAAGGTAACGTTGATTTCAAACTCGTCACCGATGTTGTGGTCAACCAACTGCTCTTCAAAACCAGGGATAAACGAGCCTGAGCCTAACTCTAATGTATGACCCTCTGCCTTGCCGCCGTCAAAAGCAACACCGTCTTTAAAACCTTCAAAGTCGATAGTAACTGTATCGCCCACTTTAGCAGCTCTGTCAGTAACCTCAACCATACGTGCGTTACGCTCTGCCATAGCATTAACCTGTGCGTCAATTTCAGCATCCTCAATCTTAGCGATAACCTTTTCAGCCTTTAAGCCCTTATAGTCACCCAAGGTGATTTCAGGATATGTGGTAACGGTAACCTTAAACTCAACGCCGTCTTCTTTAGAAATGGAAACCATATCGAAATCCATTTTATCGTTGATTACCTTAAGACCGCTTTCTTCAATAGCAGCCTCTACAACCTCAGCGTAAATAAGGTTAAGAGCATCCTCAAAGAATACCTCTTTACCGTAATAGGTCTCAATAATATAAAGGGGTGCCTTACCCTTTCTGAAGCCGGGAACATTGATTTTGCCTACATTCTGCTTGTAAGCTTCCTTTATAGCTTCACGGAATTTTTCACCGTCAATAGTGATGGTTAACTCCTGTCTGTTTGTTGCTACGTTTTTAGTTTCTTTTAAACTCATTTTAATTTATACCTCCGCATAAATACTGGCATTATAATATGCTCATACGCATAGCATTATAGCACATTATAATGCTTTATTTCAACTATTTTTTTAATATTCTGTAAATTTAGCCAAATTTTACACATCAGCCTATATAATATGGTGTAAAATCAATACAATCGCAGGAAATTAACTTAAATTCTACACCCTCATACTCCTTAACGGCATTGAGGTAACCGAGCCCGTGTATATGACCGTAGTAAACCTTTTTTATATTGTGCTTTTTCAAAACAGCAAAAATTTCCTCGCATACATCATTGCCGAAAACGGGAGGATAATGTAAAAAACAGAGTATCGGCAGTCCGGTTTTTTCAGCCTCGGTAAGTGAGGTATCAAGCCTGCCCGCTTCACGGAGTAACACCTTTTTACTACCCGTATCGTCATAAAACCAACCACGGCTTCCTGCTATGGCGTAATTTTCAACCACCGCACAGTTATTAAAAATAATATCAACCGTTTTAAACTCGTTTTTTTCAAAAAATTCGTGAATCTTTTTGGCAGTTGACCACCATAAATCGTGGTTTCCCTTTAAAAGTAATTTTTTACCCGGTAAACCTTCTAAAAACTTAAAATCCTCAAGCGTTTCCTCTATTTTAAGCCCCCAGGAAAAATCACCCGGAAGAATAACCGTATCATTTTCACCTACAAGCCGCTCCCAATTAGCTTTAAGCCTTTGGGTATGATTATCCCAGCCTTTAAAAATATACATCGGCTTATCTACTCCAAAAGCTAAATGCAAATCCGAAATAGTAAAAATACTCACGCTCATTCCTCCTTTTTTACATATTTTTAAAACAAACGCACATAATAAACTTGACTTCAAACGAAGTCGGAAAGGATACGATTTATTATGAATAACAGTTGTGAAACCAAATCCTGCATTGCTTGCAGTGTTAAAAATTGTGTATACCATACCGAAAATGATGCTTGCTCAGCAGGAAAAATTCAGGTAGGTAACGGCATGGCTTCCACCGCTAAGGATACCTGCTGTGATACCTTTAAAGCAAAGTAAAATAAATCGCCTTAAAATTAAGCGGCTGTTTTTTCAGCCGCTTAAAACTTAATTTTCTATACCTAATGCCTTATACACAGCACTTAGCATTTCGTCCTTTTCGCAGATTTCTTTGAATCTGACATTTGCGTTTTCAAGTGCTTTTATAGGTTCGGGAATTTCGGTTTCGGTAATTTCGTTAAGCAGTCTTACATTACCGAACTCGCTGTCAGACAGCTTATCACTTACAGCCTCGAGCACACTCTTTGCAAACTTATAAGGAGATGCGGTAGAAGCTATAACCGTCTGGCGGTCGTCACCCGTTTCCTTTACATACTGATTATAAACATTAAGAGCAACAGCGGTATGAGTATCAGCAAGATAACTGCATTCGCTGAAATAATTGCCAATTGTCTCTAAGGTTGCCTTATCGTCACAGCAGCCTGCCCAGAACAGCTCAGAAAGACCCTTCTTTATTTCATCGTCAACCGTAAATGTGCCGTTAGTGCTTAAACTATCCTGCAAAGCGGCTACCTTTTTATCGTCATTACCCGACAATTCAAACAACATTCTTTCAAGGTTGCTGGAAATAAGAATATCCATAGAGGGTGATGCCGTTGTATAAAATTCACGGTTGCGGTCATATTTACCCGTTCTTATAAAGTCGGTAAGCACGTTATTTGCGTTAGATGCACAGATAAGCTTATTTACGGGAACACCCATCTTTTTAGCATAATAAGCCGCTAAAATATTACCAAAGTTACCCGTAGGAACTACAATGTTAAAGCCTTTTTCTTTGACCGTTTCGTCCATTTTTAAAAGGTCACAGTAGGCAGAAACGTAGTATACAATCTGGGGAGCGAGTCTGCCCCAGTTAATAGAATTAGCCGAAGAAAACAGCATATTATTCTCTAACAGTTTTTCTTTAACTGCGTTATCGGTGAATATCTTTTTAACGCCTGTCTGCGCATCGTCAAAATTACCCTTTATAGCACAAACATGAACATTCTCACCGCTTTGAGAATCCATCTGCAATTTTTGCATAGGACTTACACCCTCGCTCGGGTAAAATACCATAATTTCGGTATTTTCTACATCCTTAAAGCCTTCGAGCGCGGCTTTTCCCGTATCTCCCGAGGTTGCAACCAAAATAACCGCCTTTTTGCCGTCATTAACCTTTTTAGCCGAGGTTGTAAGCAAGTAGGGCAATAACTGTAACGCCAAATCCTTAAAAGCACAGGTCGGACCGTGCCAGAGTTCTAATATTTTCTGTTTTTCGCCTATAAGAGAAATCGGGGCAGGTTGTTCGTTATCGAAGCTACCCGTATATGCACCCTCAACGCAGTAATCAACTTCTTCTTCTGTAAAATCGTTAAGGAAATTCTTTAACACAAATTTTGCTCTGCCCTTATAATCCATATCAATAAGCGCTTTAAAATCACTATCGGAAAATAACGGGAAAGTATCGGGCACGAAAAGTCCACCCTCTACCGAAATACCCTGTGCAATGGCTTTAGCGGCAGTAACCTTTACGGATTTATCTCTTGTACTTATGTAATTCATATTCTCGCTCCTTGAATTTATATATCCATATCTTTCTACATAATAACACTTTTACTTAAGCTTTGCAATAAAATCTACTCCATTTTTATAAAAAATTTTTTGAAGCAATTTATCATTTAAGCCTTTTTCCTTTAAATTTATATAAAACTGCGGAATTTTTGATATATCCTTTAAACATTCGGCTTGGCTTGCTCCGTCAAAATCAGTACCTATACTTACATTGTTTTCGTACCCCATATCGCAAATATGGCAAATATTTTGATACATTCCCTCAATTACGTCTCCGCCTAAAAATTCGGGATACGGACAAAGACCTATTATTCCACCCTTTTCGCAAATGAGTTTTATCTGATTATCGGTAAGATTTCTTATATGATTATGTATTTCCTTACAGTTTGAATGTGTAGCTATTGGATAATGCGTTTCCTCAATTGCAGAATAAAAGCTTTTTTCGTTAAGGTGGGACAAATCGCAGGC
>JAZQHX010000180.1:0-4254 GCA_045540835.1 Acutalibacteraceae bacterium
TACTTCGTTAAAGAATAAATAAGAAAGAATAAATAATAAATAATAAATAATAAATTTTATACCTTAAAATGTTCAAAGCATAAATATCTGTAATATAAAGCCTTCCTCCCTGAGGAAGGTGGCACGGTTTACCGTGGCGGAAGGAGTAAAATGTCAATCTGACTCCCGTCATATTTTATGTCGAAATTTGTAAATAACTTTTATAATAAAAAGTTGCAATTTCTACCAAGATGTGATAAACTTTTATTATACCACACAAACTTAATATTTTTGACATTACTTTCTCAGAGTTGGTTTTTTCCATTTGGTAAAAATGCTGACTTCTGTTTTCGTATCTTTACGTCTTTGAGAAAGTTGTCGAAAAGTTTGTGTGGTAGCAAGCTGAAGTTTCGCATTTTTCGGTGTGTGTAGCTTCGGTTGCGCACACTTTTTTCATTTTGGAGATGATTCTATGCAAAGAAAAAATCCCCCTGATTTTAATTCGATGACAATTAACCAACGTATTGCCTCTATCAGAAAACTTAAGGGCTACTCACAAAGTGACTTAGCGGAGGCTTTTGGAATCAAGGTCAGTACCTATTCCCAAAAAGAAAGAAAAGGTATTATTGACTGTAAATTTTTAATCAAGTTTTGTGATTATTTTAATATTGATATTCGCTTAATGCTTTACGGTGAAGAGGTCGTAGAAACTACTGAAACGCCGATTGATGTCCCTCCACCCCAACCACCGAAAATGCCTGAAAAACCTATTGAAATAGAACCGGGAATAATTATCGGTGCACGGCAAAAGAATTTATTGAAAATATTTCATTATTTCCCAAAATCAAAAAGAGAATTGGCTTACAAAATCATCAACGAGCTGTGTCAAACAAAATTAAAAGTATTTCTGGCTACACACCCAACCTTTTTAGAGCACTAAATATCGGTAGAATTTTACTCTACTGTGAGTGGAATCGCCACTTATAATACATTTTTTAAGGATTGACGGCAAGTAGAATTTGTGCTATAATACCCGTATGGAAAACTTGAATTTAATTATAGCGAAAAATCTATCACTTTTAAGAAAAAAGAATAAGCTTACCCAACTCGAGCTTGCACAAATGCTGAATTATTCTGACAAGGCTGTGTCAAAATGGGAAAACGGTGAATCTGTACCGAGCATTGATGTACTTCACCGCATCAGCAAAATCTATAACGTAAGTCTCGATTTTATTGTAGGCGAGCAGACCACCTCTACCCCCGTAAATATGACCCCAACAATCAAGAAAAAGCGGCATATTATCACCCTTTTATCCCTTGTGGCTGTCTGGTTTGTGGTTTTGCTGTTCTATCTTGCTTTCGATATTTTCAGCCATCTCAAAATCTGGATGCTGTTTTGCTGGGCTGTGCCCGCCTCACTTATCGTCACAATTGTATTCGATGCATTGTGGAATAAGCATAAATGCCTTTTCTGGCTTGTTTCAGGTCTCATCTGGTCGATACTGGTTTGCACCTCATTGCAGTTCTTTAACTACAATATATGGCAAATCCTATTTATAGGTATCCCTCTGCAAATCGGAACGGCATTATGGAACAAGCTTTTATAATACTTAAAAACGCAGTAGAAGTTTTTTACTTCCACTGCGTTAATTTTTTGTCAGATTATTTTTACTGTTCTCTAAAGGTAATAGTACCGTTTTTATCGTCCATAGACTCTACTATTGCTAAAGATTCAAGCTGATAACCAAGATTTCGTATAATCTTTCCGCCTATCTGGAATCCCTTTTCAATAGCAATTCCAAGACCTGCAACCTTTGCTCCTGCCGACTCGGTAATTGAAATCAATCCCTGCAAAGCACAGCCGTTAGCGAGAAAATCGTCGATAATAAGGACGCTGTCATCAGCGCTTATAAACTTCTTAGAAACTATAACATTATTCTTGTTCTTGTGGGTAAAGGATTCTACCTCGGCTATGTACATATCACCGTCAATATTTACGCTCTTGCTCTTTTTAGCAAAAACAACCGGAACCGCAAATTGTCTTGCTACCGAGCAGGCAATTGCAATACCCGAAGCCTCAATTGTAAGCACCTTTGTAACCTTTTTATGCTTGAATCGGTTATAAAACTCCTCACCCATTTTATCCATAAGCTCGATATCCATCTGGTGATTCAAAAAACTGTCAACCTTAAGCACATTACCCGGTTTTACTATTCCGTCCTTAACGATTCTCTCTTCTAAAAAATTCATTTTACGTCCCCACCGTTTCGGTTTTATGTTTTGTATAACTTATTATTGTAACCATTATAACACATAAAAACCTATTTGTCAGCAAATAAAATTTATATAGCCTATTTTTTAGTTGTAGTTTTTGCCTTAACCTTTGTATTGGTAAGCTTTATTTTATAAAAACTGTTATTTTTAGTTGTAAGCTGGATTTTTGTAGTAAGGCTCTTAGCTTTATATCCGCTTTTAGCAGTCTGAATGAGCTGATAATTACCGTAAGCGAGCTTCTCCTTTGTAATGATTCCTTTTGCATTTGTTTTGCCTAAGGATATTTTTTTGCCCGTTTTCAAATTTTTAAGGGTAAATTTCACGCCCTTAATCGGTTTTGAAGAATTATCCTTTAATGTAATCTGAATTTTAGGCTGCATACGGATATTTGAGGGTGTAGTAATAACCTTAATGGGCCATTGCGGGTCAGGACCAAAGTGCATTCTTTCAACCGCACAGAATTCAGGTCCGTTTTCGTTACCTACATGGTACACCCAGTTATAACCGTTTTTATAGCCTGCGTATATTGCTATATGACTGCAATGGTCGGAACGGTTTCTCGCATCACAAAAGGCAATAAGTGAGCCAATCGGGATTTTTTTGTTGGGTTTAAAGTTTATAAATCCTGCCGATGTTTTGGATGCCTTAAAGGAGATAGTCTTAGAATATCCCTTTTTAACCCAGTTTTTAGCGGCGATATACCACTCATTGGCATTATATGACCTTTTCGGTTTTTTAAGCATTGAGGTATCAAATCCTGCAACGTTAGGCAGATAGTTAAAATAAACGTATGTAACATACGAAGCGCAAACCAAGCCCTTACGCTGGAATGCCTTTATATCGGGATAACCCTTTGAATTCTTTTCGTATCCGCTCGACCCGCCGGCATAAGTTATCTTGGAAAGATAGCCAAGACCACGCTTTCTGCTTGCTAATATGTACTTCCACATATTACCGTCAGCAATATGCTTTTTAAGGTTATAACCTGTATAAACCATAGCATCTAAAAATACATTATCGTTTATATTAACATTGCTGTTGTACTTGTATTTTTTAGTTGTGGTTTTCTTTTTGGTGGTAGTAGTCTTTTTAGCAGTAGCAGCATACTTATTCTCTGTACCTACTCTTGTAACAACTGCTTTTTCAGCGCTTGCAGCAGGCATTGCATAGCCCGTAACCGAAATCAGCATTAAAAAAGCCAATACAAAAGAGAGCGAAGTCACTCCCATTTTGCGCATTTTTTTCTCTATTCGTAACATAAAAGTCCAAACCCTTTCACACTATAAATTAACTTTTTTGCATACTTGTTAATTTTAGTATTTTATTCCCAAAAAGTCAACGTAACTTTTGTACAATATTAAGCATACAAATCAACACTTTTTAATATACATTTTCCCTTATCGTATTGTATACAACTGTTATTGTAACTTTTTCTTTTCTTTTTGGGATATATGTGTTATAATTACATTATTATATGTATAATGGAGTATTATATGAACTGGACAGAAATTACCGTAAACATTCCCCTTGAATTTACCGATACTGCGGCGGCAATAGCTAATATGACCGTACCGTACGGTATATACATTGAAGATTATTCCGATTTGGAGCAAAATGCGTGGGATATTGCGCATATTGACCTTATTGACGAGGAGCTTATAGCTAAAGACCGCAAGAATTCGGTTATTCATATTTATATTTCTGAATGTGACAATGCGGCTGAAGCTTTAGAGTTTTTAAAGGAGCGTCTTGCCGCAGAAAAAATCCCGTTTGAGGTTGGTGCTGTTGGTGTTAACGACGCTGACTGGAACGAAAACTGGAAGAAATATTTCCATACAATAGAAATCGGTGACAAATTAGCCGTTGTTCCCAGTTGGGAGGACTATAAAAATCCTGACGGCAGAACCGTGCTTAACATTGACCCCGGTGCCGCTTTTGGTACGGGAACACACGCTACTACCTCGCTTTGCCTTGGAATATTGGATGAGGCGGTGTATGACG
>JAZQHX010000181.1:0-4509 GCA_045540835.1 Acutalibacteraceae bacterium
AATATTTTAAGAAAGGGGTGGTTTTATGGCAATACCCGAGGACGTTATAAATGAAATTAAGTACCGAAACGAAATTGAAGCTACAATTTCACAATATGTAAACCTTAAACGCAGAGGAAAAAACCTTGTGGGTCTTTGCCCGTTCCATAGTGAGAAAACCCCCTCTTTTACGGTTTACCCAGAATCGGGCTCGTTTTACTGCTTCGGTTGCGGAGCAGGCGGTGACGTATTTACCTTTACTTCACTTATGGAGAATCTCGATTATATAGAATCGGTAAAGCTGCTGGCTGAAAAATCCGGTGTTGCTTTGCCGCAGGACGGTTATGACGATTCTTTAACCAAGCTTAAAAATAAAATTTACGATATTAACCGAGAAACAGCCCGCTTTTTCCACAGTTATATGATGTCACCTAAAGGCAAATGGGCACTTGATTATTTTATGGGGCGTGGGCTTAGCCTTGCTACAATAAAGCATTTTGGTTTAGGTGCGGCGCCTGACAGTTGGGATAGTCTTATAAAGCACCTTAAATCCAAGGGCTTTACGGAAGATGAAATGATAGCGGCGAATGTTGTCGGAAAGAGTGAAAGGGGCAGCTATTACGACCGTTTCAGAAAACGCTATATGTTCCCGATTATAAATATAAGAGGAAACGTAATTGCATTCAGCGGACGAGCTCTGCCTGAGGACGAAAAAAAGGCAGGAAAGTATGTAAATACCTCGGACACACCCGTTTTTAAAAAGAGCCTTAACCTTTTCGGAATAAATTTTGCTAAAAATTTCTGTGAAGAAAAGATAATTCTTGTAGAAGGAAATATGGACGTTATTTCCCTCCATCAGGCAGGATTCCAGAATGTTGTAGCTCCTTTGGGAACGTCATTTACATCTGACCAGGCTAATCTGCTGGCACGGTATACAAAGGAAATTGTACTTATCCTTGATGCTGATGCCGCAGGTAAAAAGGCGCTGACAAGGGATTTAGGAATTCTTGAAAACACAGGACTTAATGTAAGGGTTGTGCTTATTCCTGACGGCAAGGACCCTGACGAATATATAAAGAAAAACGGTGCAGACCGTTTCAGAGCGCTTTTAAACGGAGCGGTAAGTGATATTGAGTATCGACTTTTAATGGCGGCTGAGGGAATTGAAGTCAACAGCGATGACGGAAGGCTTAGGTATTTAAGCCTTGCGGCAGAAATTTTGGCAGACGAAAGCGATATTATGACACGGGACTTATATATCGGAAGGCTTAGTGATAAATACGGTGTATCCCGAACGGCGCTTTCTACAAAGGTAGATGAATTGCGGCGGAAGAACCGACGTAATAAACAAAAAAAGGAAATAAATGAGATTATAAATCCTAAGTTTACGGTGGGGGATATAAATCCTGATAAAAGGACATCACCGAAAGCGGCGGCGGCAGAGGAAACCCTTATTGCGGTACTGCTCCAGCACCCCGATTTTTACACGGAAGCAAAAGAAAAGCTACCGCCCGAAAAAATGATAACTGCTTTAAACCGAAGAATTTATGAAATGATGCTGAATGTTTTGGACAGCGGTATGCACTTGGATATTTCCGTTTTCGCCCAAAAGCTTATACCTGCGGAAATCGGGTATCTTGTGCGGCTTCAAAACAGCGAAAAAGCAGGAAATAACGCAAAAGCGGTATTAAAAGACTGTATTAAGGTAATATTAGAAGAAGAAATGTTGCTTAATTCAAAGTCTTTCGCCCAGACCTCTAACGATGAATGGGCTGATAATTTAAAAAATATGATTGCAAGAAAGAGCAAGGAGAATTAAAATGGCAAAAGAAGTAAAGAAGCATGACAAAAATGACATTGAGCCTACAAGAGAGGAATTGCAGGCAATAGAGGAAAAGGAGCTTACTTTAGACGATATTGAAAATGCTCCCGAAGACCCCGATGAGCTTTTCTCTGAACCTCCGACACTTGACCCTGATTTTGATGATGAGCCTACCGACGAGGATTTAAGGCTTGAAGAAATGGACGTAGACAAGCTTAATGAGGACGCTTCGTTTGACAACATTTCGCTTGATGACCCCGTTAAAGTATATCTTCGTGAAATAGGCAGAGTACCGCTGCTTACTACTGATGAGGAAATTGAGCTTGCGGTTAAAATATCCGAGGGTAACCAGTACGCCAAACAGCGTCTTACCGAAGCCAATCTTCGACTTGTTGTAAGTATTGCAAAGAAGTATGTAGGCCGTGGAATGTATTTCCTCGATTTGATTCAGGAGGGTAACGTAGGTCTTATTAAGGCGGTTGATAAGTTCGACCACACTAAGGGCTTTAAATTTTCTACCTATGCTACCTGGTGGATTCGTCAGGCTATAACCCGTGCTATTGCAGACCAGGCAAGAACAATCCGTATTCCCGTTCATATGGTTGAGACTATTAACCGTCTTAAAAAGGTTCAAAGTCAGCTGTTGCACGAAAACGGATTCGAGCCGAGCGAGGAGCTTATTGCAGAAAAGATGGATTTGCCGGTTGAAAGGGTAAGAGAGATTATGCGTGTAGCTCAGGAGCCCGTATCAATGGAAACACCAATAGGTCCTGAGGAGGATTCTCGTCTTATGGACTTTATCCGTGATGAGGAGGCCTTAGCTCCCGATGAAGCGGCACTTAAAACCATAACCAATGAGGATATTGACAGCGTGCTTAAAACCCTTACTCCCAGAGAAGAAGCGGTTATTCGCCTGCGTTTCGGTCTTAAAGACGGCAGATGCCATACTCTTGAAGAGGTTGGTACAGAGTTTAATGTTACACGTGAGCGTATCAGACAGATTGAGGCTAAGGCTCTAAGAAAGCTTCGTCATCCTGTACGCAGTAATAAATTTAAGGACAGGTAATAATTGTAATGGAGTTTGCATATAAAACTAATGGGGTGTGCGCCAGAAACATTTATATTGAGGTTGAGGGCGACACGGTAAAAAGTGTAAGCTTTGAAGGCGGCTGTAACGGAAATACAAAGGGTATTTCCACCCTTGTAGAGGGTATGAAGATTGATGACGTTATAGAAAAATTAAGCGGCATAAAATGCGGATTTAAGAATACTTCATGTCCTGCACAGTTAGCAGAAGCTTTAAAGCGTATCAAGGAAAGACAGTAAAACAGACAAAGTTTGAAAAAAGAGGTGATTTAATTGCAAATAGATGCTGATATTAAGATAGCGGGTGACAAGCCTTCACGTGACGTTAAACGAAACCGTGCCTTGGCAGAAAGTCAGAGTGTGGATAAAACGGTTGCAAAAAATGCAAAAAAATGGGGAGAAGCGGTTGCTTTAAAGTTTATTGAGGACGCTTTCACGGCTGAAACGGGCGACGAAATGCCTAATATTGAAATGGTGATTCAGCGCAGAATGTTGCTTTCTTTTACGGCTACTGTGGGATTTGAGCAATTAAGTCCCGATGATTCTGTTGCAGGCATTGCACAAAAAAGCTTTTTGGATACAGTTAAAAAGGAAAGTGACGAGCTTTACCGTACAAGCAGTGATACGGGCGCATTCTCCTTTTATTACTTAGCCTTCCGCCGTGGAGGAGATACCGACAGGCGGATAGGACAGACCTTTGCAATGCTCTGTTCACATGACGGTGACCCGATTTATCAGGAACTCGGGGAAGCACTTTACTGTTGGTTTTTATCAATGGTAAAACAGAAGGCAAAAGATTATAATATAATATGAATAAAATAACCTCTCTTATCATATTCTAATGTGAAGATGATTAGGGAGGTTTTTTTATGCCAACAATTTATTTAAGCCCGTCAACCCAGGAATTTAACCCCTATGTAGGGGGAGGAAACGAAGAATATTATATGAATTTAATTGCGGACAGTATGGTACCGTACCTTATTGCGAGCGGAATACAGTTTGTACGTAATACCCCCGATATGACGGCGGCAACCTCAATTGCGGCATCAAACAGCGGAAATTACGATTTGCATTTGGCACTTCATTCTAATGCTTCAGGCGGTGTAGCAGGCTCGGTCAGAGGTACTGAAGTTTTTTACTATCCACAAAGTGCAGACGGCAAACGCTTTGCCGATATTGCCGCTAAAAATTTAAAAACAATCTATCCTTTGCCTGATTTGGTAAAGACGGTTCCCACTACTACTTTAGGTGAGGTAGCACGTACAAGAGCCCCCGGGGTACTTATAGAATTTGCTTATCACGATAACCCGCAGGATGCACAATGGATACGGGATAATATAGACAGAATAGCGGCTAATGTTGTGCTTTCTCTTACAGAATATTTCGGTATACCTTTTAATACTCCACAGCCTACTTACAACGCAACCGTTTCGACAATGGGAGGGTATCTTAATATGAGGTATAATCCCTCTTTGCAGAGCAGTATTGTAGGCAGTATACCAAACGGCGCTACTGTAACGGTAGTTGCAAACAAGCCGGGGTGGGCGCTTGTTAATTATAACGGAATAGTAGGTTATGTGAGTGACAGTTATCTCAGGTGACTGATAATTTACAATTATTTG
>JAZQHX010000182.1:0-9892 GCA_045540835.1 Acutalibacteraceae bacterium
GCTACGATCCGACTTGTTAACGGCAATACCGAAGTGCAGATGCGCACCGGTCGACCAGCCCGTAGAGCCTCCGGTTCCGATTACTTGTCCCTTTTTAACGGTAGTGCCTGCGCTAACATTTGCTCGTGTCATATGACCGTAGGTTATAACGTAGGTTCTGCCGTCCTTAGTACCATGGTTAATTGTAACATAGTTACCGTAACCGCCGCCACAGCCGCAGCTACCTGATTTACCGTAGTTATGTGAGCAGGAGTTGTTTGAGGTAACAACCACACCGTCAGAAACAGCGATAATTGCAGAGCCAAAGCCTGCGCCTATATCAATTCCGTTATGTCTGCCCCTATGGACAGCATCGTTACTCTGGAAACCTGCAGTTATAAGCATTGATGCAGGTACGGGCCATAGGAAATCGCCACCGTCATAGGTGAAAGATGTGCCGCCTGCAGATGCCATTGAAGCCAACGTTCTTTCGTACTGCTTGATTTGCTGTTCGATTTTTGCATTGTTTGCTTCAAGACTGCTTTGGTTAGAGTCAATCTTGTTTATAACAGATTGAATTTTATTGCTTTCGGACTGTAATTCCTGCTGCTTTTTTGAAATGATTTTTTTGATTTCAACCTGCTCGTCCAAAAGCTTGTTGTTTTCCTTTTGCTTTTTGTTTAACACCTCAATAGCGGCCACAAGCTTTTCAATAAGCATCTGGTCTCTTGCCGAAACAGAGGCAGTAAGCTGAGACAATTGCAAAAACTCCGAAAAGTTTTCAGCACCTAAAAGAATCTGAATATTACTTCCCGTGTTGCTCATATAAATAGCACGCAGACGCTTTTTAAATGTGAGCTTATCAGCTTCAATTTCAGCCTCTTTTTTCTTTATTTCAGCCTTGTTTTTGGCAATTTTATCGTTAATCTTGCTGATTTCGCTGTTACACAGATTGATTTGTTGCTGTACCACAGCAATTTTTTGCTCTATTTTAGCTTTAAGCTGTTGCTGTTCGTTGATTTTGCCCTGCAGACTTTTAATTTCCTTTTCAAGCTCTGCGGATTCCTGCTCAAGTCGATTTATACTTTGCTGTATTTCGGATTTTGAAGCAGCGTGAACACCCGCAATTGAAACAGAGGTTAAAAGCGCAGTCACAGACAGCAGAATTGCTAAAATTCGTGTAAAGTTTTTACGCATTGTATTCTCCTAATAAAAGTTTTAAATTGCCGCAAATTCACTACCCTCACGGCGCAGATACTTGCTTATTATTATAATACTGCCTATAATACCTGCGAAAAGACCTATACCTATAAATACAAGCAAGAGGAAAATTGCCATATCGCCGTATTTAACAATATCGGTAGTGCCTAAGGTTGTGATAATGGTTTCGGTTGCTACTCTGTAACAGAAATAGAGCAAGCCTTCGGCAATAATTGCTGAAATTAAACCTATCAGCATACCCTCAACAATAAAGGGAATACGTACAAAGGTGTCGGTCGCTCCTACCGCCTTCATAATGCTGATTTCAAGCTTTCTGTTATACATTGTAACACGGATTGTGTTGGATACAATTACAAGTGCTATAATCATAAGTATTGCAATAATCCATATACCTGCAACACCTATACCGTCTTTAATAGCAGTAATGGTATCCGCAAGGCCATCATGAGAACGGATAATGCCTATACCGTCCAGCTTTTCGATTTCCTCTACGGTTTCGTCAAATAAAGCCATATCCTTCATTGTGATTTTTGCCGCTGTCGGCAGGGGATTATCGTCATCAAGGAAGCTGAAGTATTCCTCCTGACCCTCAAACATAGCGTCCTTAATAGAGGCAAGACCTTCTTTACTCGTTACCAATGTAACCTCGGCAACATTTTCTAAATCAGCTATTTTATCGCAAAGAGCTTTTGCTTCTTCCTCGCTGTGGATAACGTAATCACTCGGTTTAATACCGTTTTTATCGGCTTTTTCCTTGGTTTTGGTTGTTTTTTCGGTAGCGGTATTTTCTTCACCGTTTCCGTAAAGTGCCCAACTGTAGTCCTCCATATAAGCCATAACAACGTTTTGCTGTTCGAGGTTTCCGATAGCTTTGCTTACGTTTTCGGAAATAAGCAGTGCCAGACCGATTACAACCATACAAGCTACGAGAACACCCACAGAGGCTAAGGACATCAGTCGGTTAGTCCAAGTGTTTTTGAAGCCTTCGCCTACGAGATACTTAACACTTGCTAACTTCATTATAGCTCACCTCCGGCATTGTCGGCTACAATCTTACCACCGTCGAGCATTATTACACGGTGCTGGAAGTCACGCACAAGATTGTGGTCGTGGGTTACCATAAGGATTGTAGTTCCTTGTTTGTTTATTTCGGTAAGCATGGAAACAATTTCGTATGACATATTAGGGTCTACGTTACCGGTAGGCTCGTCCGCAATGATAAGGTCAGGGGAGTTGACAAGCGCACGTGCAAGACCTACACGCTGTTGCTCACCGCCCGAAAGCTGAGCCGGCATAGAACGTGCCTTATTACCAAGACCTACTGCACTTAAAGCACGTGATACCTCACGGCGGACATTTCTGCCCGATGCGCCTACAACGTGCATAGCAAATGCTACATTCTGGAAAACGTTCATTGTGGGTATAAGTCGGAAATCCTGGAAAACAATACCCATAGTACGTCTTAACATCGGTACGTCACGGCGTTTCATTCTGGTAAGCTCAAAGCCGTTTACCATAATTTTGCCGGTATTGGCTTTTTCTTCACGCATAATAAGCTTCATAAAGGTACTTTTACCCGCACCTGAAGAGCCTACCACGAAAACAAATTCGCCGTTATTGATTTTTATATTTACATCCTCAAGGGCATGAGTGCCGCTGGGATATGTTTTAGAAACACCACGAAATTCGATTATAGGCTTCGAAGGCTTTACAATCGCTTCGCTGTTGCTTAAAAACTGATCCATTATATTTTAATTCACTCTCTTAAATAGGGTTGGAAATTAGTATTTTATAGGATTGCTCTTTAAGTATTTGTTAACCATAAGGGCAATTTTAAAGATAATTGCGTGGTCGAATTCACGCAGGTCAAGACCTGTAATCTTCTTGATTTTCTCAAGTCTGTACACAAGGGTATTACGGTGTACAAAAAGTCTACGTGAGGTTTCGGAAACGTTAAGGTTATTCTCAAAGAATTTCTGAATTGTGAATAAGGTTTCCTGGTCGAGACTTTCAATAGAACCCAACTTGAATACTTCGTTTAAATAGGTCTTGCAAAGGGTGGTAGGGAGCTGGTAAATAAGACGAGCAATACCTAAATTATCATAGGAAATGATGGTCTTTTCGGTGTCAAACACCTTACCAACCTCTAAAGCCTGCTGTGCTTCCTTAAAGGAGCGGGCCAAATCCTTAAGATTGTCAACAGTAGTACCTATACCGATAACTGCGTGAACAAAGAATTCACCCGATACGGTATCAGCAATTGTTGAAGCTAACTTCTCAATAGTCTTAGGATCAATTCCGGGCTTGGTCTCCTTAACAAGAGCAATGTCGGTCTCGTTAATGCTGATAACGAAATCCTTTGACTTGTCCGGGAAAAGATTCTGAATAATATCATAAAGTGAAATATCGTGATGGTCGGTAGCACGGATAAGAATAACCGTTCTCATAACATCGCTGTTGAAGTAAAGCTCACGTGCCTTAATGTAAATATCACCGGGAAGAATGTTATCAAGAATAATGTTCTTGATAAAGTTACTGCGGTCATATTTTTCGTCATAATAGAATTTAATGTTGGTAAAAGCCACAGCAATAACAGCCGCATATTTTGAGGATAAAACATCTTCACCCTCAACAAATACGGTATAATTCGCTCCTTGTGAAATACCAAGTCCCTTATAGGTATAGCCACCGTTTACGAATAATTCGTTACCCTGGCTTGCTGCAATCTGTACAGCTTCACCTATCTTGCCCAAATCACTGCAGGCAATAATGGTGGAGTTTTCATCAATCACACCGAAAGTGCGGTCGATAGAATCTTTCATTTGGTGGATTACACCCTGAAAAAGTCGATTTGACATAGTTGTACACATCCTTAATATTTATATAGAAATGCTATTTTAATTATACCATTCTATTTTACACAATTCTAAAGCATTTTGCAAGCAAAAAACGTAAAAAGTTACAAAAATATTACAAATTCTTTTTATCGGTCCCATTTATCCGATATTTTATTTATTTCATCTGCAAATTTATTTATATCTTTGTTAGCGCAATGACGGTATTTTTCGATTACAGACATAAGTTTTTTACCTGCGGAAATCAGTTTTGCGAAGGCTGAGGAATCTTTGTATACATTACCTGTGATTTTCCGCTTAATTGGTGAAGTATTGCCCCTTTCGAGACATTCACCGCTTGCAAGGTCATATACTGCTCCGTTATATGGTGCAACAGCGTTAAGGTTTAATTCGTTTTTAATACTTTCGGCAAATTCATCGCAAACCGAATCCTCACCGTGGTTTACAAATATCGTTTGCGGTTTTATAGTATAGCCATTTAACCAATCGAGCAGTATTGCTTTATCTGCGTGACCGCTTATTCCTGCTAACTGTTCAATATTCGCCTTGACCTGAATGGTTTCACCAAAAAGCTTAACAGTAGGGGAGCCTTCAATAATTGCACGTCCTACTGAGCCTTCGGACTGATAACCCACAAACAGAATGGTGCTGTCCTGCCGCCATAAATTATGCTTTAAATGGTGGCGGATTCGTCCTGCCTCGCACATACCGCTGGCAGAAATAATAATTTTTGGGGTATTGTCTCTGTTAATTTTCATTGAATCTTCGCTTGTCACCGAAAGCCTCAGATTCGGAAATTTTATTGGGTCAATTCCGTTCTTTAAAAGGGCGGTTGCTTCGTCATCATAGTAACCGTCAAGCTCACCGCTGTAAATTTCGGTAGCCTCCACCGCAAGGGGACTGTCAACATAAACGGGGAAGTTAGGTCTGTTTTTAATAAGACCCTTTTCTTTTATGATTCTTATAAGATATAAAAGCTCCTGCGTTCTACCTATTGAAAAGGCAGGTATTACCACATTTCCGCCCTTATCGAAGGTATTTTGTATTATTCTTGTGAGCTGTGCCACATAGTCGGGTCGCTCCCCGTGAAAACGGTTACCATAGGTCGATTCAATCACGATATAGTCAGCTTTATAGGGCTGTCCCGGGTCACGTATAAGCGGTCGGTTGCGGTTGCCTAAATCACCTGAAAATACTATGGTTTTTTCTTCTCCGTTTTCGGTAACGGTAACACTTATGCTCGCCGAGCCCAAAAGGTGACCTGCATCGGTAAAGCTTATTTTTATGCCGTCACAGATATTGTATTCCTTACCGTAATCACAACCCTTAAACAGCTTCAGAGTTTTAAGGGCATCGTCCGTAGTGTAAAGAGGAATATACGGTTCTTTTCCCGAACGCTGTGCCTTGCGGTTGCGCCAGTTGGCTTCAAACTCCTGAATGTGGGCAGAATCAAGCAACATAATATTACAAAGGCTGTGAGTAGCTGTTGTGGAGTATATGTCTCCCTTAAAGCCTTTTGCCACAAGGGCAGGAATTCTTCCCGAATGGTCTATGTGAGCGTGGGTTAAAAGTATAAAATCTATTTGCGAAGGCGAGATTGGAAGCTCGGTATTTTCATAAATATCCAAGCCTTGTTCTAGTCCGCAGTCAATCATTACGGTTTTTCCGCAGGCGGTTATTACGGTACAAGAGCCGGTAACCTCGTGTGCGGCACCGTAAAAGGCAATTTTCATAGAAAACCCTCCTTTAAATCTGCTTATATTATACTATTTTTTCTGTCCTTATTCAATAAGAAAAATCCGCCATAAGGAAATTATTCCTTAAAGCGGATTTGATTTAGAAATTAACTGTTAGTTATTTCTGTTCTGGTCATTTCTTTTGTTCTGATCATTTTTATTCTGGTTGTTTTTGTTCTGTTCATTTCTGTTTTGGTCGTTTCTCTTATTCTGGTCGTTTTTGTTCTGATTGTTCTGATTTTTATTGTTGTAATTATCCATTAAAAATCACCCCTTTCGAGAATATTTTCTCTAAAAAGGGGTGAAATATACGTTTTAATTATTTTGCTGTTTGGGGTGGTTAGCCATAATCGTATAATCTGCAACGAATTCACAGGCTGAGCTATAGGGAATATCGAGTTTCGTGATTTCGTTTACAGCTCTCATCATCAAAAGCTCACGTAATCCCGTATTTTCGGCTTCTTTCAATTCGTCAATAAGTGCACTTACCGATTTTTCGCCACCGTCGATTATTTCCTGCCATTCCTCGGGTGAAGCAAGAATATAATCATTAGGATTACTGCTCATTGATACCGCTTTGTAGTTTGCCACGGTATCAATTAAATCTATTGCCGGCTCTTTTTGTAAATTATATGTAATATCAATAATTCCCGAAATAATAACAGCTATTCCAAATGCGGTGAAAATTAAATTTCCGATTTTACGCCCCCACTTGTAGAACATACTGGGAGTTATATCATCTGTGCCTGAGTATTTTATGCTTAAAGTGATTTTTTCAATAGACCATGCAATTGAGGGCACAAAAGAATCCAAAGCTGAAATTGCAAAAAACAAAATTCCAAGAAACAGGAGTTTTAAATCCGTTCCGGTAAAGATTTCCATTATAAAAAAACCTACAAGAATTAAAATTCCGATAACTGATATAAAGCCGGTTATTTTATCAAAAAGGTCAACATACAAAGGGTTGTTTTTATTTTCGATTTTTTCGATTGTGTTTTGTACCTTTTCTAAAACTTCTTCTTCCTGCTTTTCGCTTAACTGTTCGCCTAAGCTTTCAGTGCAGTCAATGCAGAATTTTCTCTCATCCGAGTTGTGTGCACCGCAGTTTTCGCAGATTTTCATACTACTTTCCCTCAAACCACGAAAGCGCCAAATCCGAAATCAACTTTGACATCGCCTTAATATCCCAATCGGTGGTATTAACCGTAATGTGGTATTGGCTTCTGTCACCCCAAACCGAGTTGGAAAGTATTGCTCTTGTGTGAGCTCTGGCTCTGTCAATACGCTTCATTTTGCGAGCCATAGCACGTTCTGTGAGTTTTTCGCTGTCAGCGGCTCTGTCCATACAGCGTTTGATTTTAGCCTCTTTTGAAGCACAAACAAACAGATTAAAGGGGTTATGGCTTTTAAGCAGTACATCAGCATTTCTGCCTACTATTATGCAATCTTTTCCGATTTCGGCAATCTGTTCAATAACCTTTTTCTGTTCTAATAAAAGTTCGATTTTATTTGAATTTATGTATGCCGATGAGGCAAGGGTGGACTGAAAGGTAATAGGGAAGCTTTGCCAACCGTGATTGTCGAGCGTAGCTTCTACATAATGCTCGTCAAAACCGCTGTTTTTTGCAACGGCGGCAATTATTTCGCTGTCATAATAATCAAAGCCTAAAACATCTGCCATACGCTTTCCAAGCTCACGTCCTCCGCTTCCGAATTCACGGCTTATGGTTATAATTCTCATAACTTTGCTCCTTTAAATTAAAATACAAATGTATATAAATTGTTTTCATTCATTTCCGCTAAAGCAGTCCTTATATCGGTATTTTTAAAATCAATAGTAATCTCTCTTTTATTGATACTACCTGCCCAAGTTTTGCAAAAATAAATATGTTTAACACCCTTTAAATCCTTGATTTCATTAAATAATGCTTCATATTGCAATAATTCGTCATTATCTTTATTTTTGCCGCATATAGGACCGTCACAGTCACAACACCAGTTGGTTACCCGATAATCGGCTGCTTCGTTTTTAACTGCCATTTTTACAGCGTGCTTTGTACCTAATCTGATTTTATATTCATATTTAGCTGATATTGCATCATATTCATCTTTATCTATATCACCATAAAGTGAACCGTATATGAAGTAACACATAATAAATACTCCCACATTAAATATCAATACGCAATATAAATTAAATATACCATATAATTAACAAAAAGGCAAGATATTAAGAACTGTTGTCAAAGTATCCAAATACAGAATCTAACGTTTATTTTTGATTCTTGGTAATTTTTTCCCGCTGTTATACTTTTTATATTCTGTAGCTACTTTATTGAAGAAAGGTGTGTAATTATAGCTTGTTGTCATAACAGAAAACTTTTTGTTTTTTAAATAAAAACGGGTAATTGTTTCTGTATGATACTTGTAGCGCCGTCTTTTAATATTAAATCCAATAATATCACTGTAATTATAGGTATGTTTAAAACCAAGAATATTTTTAACGGTAAAATGGTCATTGTCAAAAATTATTATGCTGTTAAACCACTCAATACAACAAACTATATTTAAAACTGATATTACAGCTAAAAGAATTAAATATTCTAATTCTTCATTATTGTAACAAAAGGCAATCATTAAAAAGGATTGCACAAAACCACCGATAGTTATGAAATAAAAAAATTGTTTAATGAAAACAATATTGGTTTTGTTATGACGCATTATGCGCAAAATAATGCAAAATATAGGTATTATACAGTTTAATAAAGCTATAATATAAAAAAACAAGTTTTTCAATGGTTTCACCGCCTTTATTTGTATTATATCATAAACTGCATATCAAATCAATTATTCAATATTCACCCAAAATCCCGTCGAATGAATAATGAATAATGAAAAATGAATAGTGAATAATACAAAACGAAAATCCTGCCGACAATAATCGACAGGATTTTCGTTTTGGCCTGCCTGAAGGGATTTTGTCTCGGTGCTACCGCACCTATCGCCTCGCTATGCTCGTTGCCACGTCGGCAAAAACAGTCCACCGGACTGTTTTCTTCCGCAAGTAAAACTTGCTCCCTCCTTGTTCGAATCCCTAACGTTTCTTGTGAAACGAAAAAAGCAAGCACAACACCTATGGTGTCATACTTGCTTTTTTGGCCCGCCTGAAGGGATTCGAACCCCCGTTCTTCAGAATCGGAATCTGCTGCGTTATCCAGCTGCGCCACAGGCGGAAATATATTTAATTCGTAATTCGGAATGCGGAATTCATAATTATCTCTATTATACCTAAAACAACATAGAATCAAACGATAAATTAAATTCCACATTCCAAATACGCAATATGCTTTATATATTGTTTGCGTAGCAAACACATTTAATTCCGAATTACGAATTCCGCATTCCGAATTAGATATTATTCTACATATCCGTTAGGATTGTTCTTTTGCCAGCGCCAGGTATCCTCGCACATTTCGTCAATGCCGAATTTTGCTTCCCAGCCTAAAATTTCTCTTGCCTTGTCAGGCTTAGCGTAAACTTCGTCAGGGTCACCGGGACGACGTGGGTCAATAACATAAGGTACATCAATTCCGCTTGCCTTTACAAATGCATCACGCAACTGCAAAACCGAAGTTCCGTTGCCGGTACCTAAGTTGAAAGCTTCACAGCCAGTGGTACCTAAAGCCCAGTCAATTGCCTTAACGTGACCTAATGCTAAATCTACAACGTGTATGTAATCTCTGACACCGGTACCGTCAACAGTATTGTAATCGTTGCCGAAAACGTGCAACTTTTCGAGCTTACCGACAGCCACCTGAGAAATGTAGGGCATAAGGTTGTTAGGGATTCCCTTGGGGTCTTCGCCAATAGTACCGCTCTTGTGAGCACCGATAGGATTGAAGTAACGCAGAAGTGCAATGGACCAATCCTTGTCAGCTACATAAAGGTCACGTAAAATTTCCTCAATAAACAGCTTGGTTCTGCCGTAAGGGTTGATAGCGCCCAAAGGCATACCCTCTTTTAAGGGCATTTCGGTAGCAACACCGTAAACGGTAGCAGAGGAGGAGAAAACAATTTTCTTAACATCAAATTCGTCCATCA
>JAZQHX010000183.1:0-14957 GCA_045540835.1 Acutalibacteraceae bacterium
GATATTTTGTCTTCCTAAGACCGCTTGGCCTCCGACTTATCTCATAAACCAAGTGGTGAAGACCTCTTTCTCCCGTAGAACCGATATACATACCGGGGCGTTTTCTAACCGCCTCAAGACCTTCTAATACCTGTATGGAATTTTCGTCATAATTATTTTCCACAGGTGTCAATACATCGTTATTCATCAATAACAATCCTTTCAAAAAAATGGTGTAAAACCTACAATATATCTTTTAACTCCGACCTTTTTTGAAGTGTCGAAGAGGAAATTTGAGAAATATAAACCTTATTTTTGCCCTTTTCGTTGCAGAGAATAAAGGATTTAGGTAATTCAAAGGAAACGTTAACAACCTCTCCCTTTTTTTCTGCCTTATTTAAAAAGATACGGCTGTTTTTCTGAACAGTAGTTGTATCCATATCGAAAATACCTATAATATCCGAAAATTTTACTACCGTATCCTGACCTAAATGCAAAAACATCAGATAACCTTGCCCTCACTTATATTAAAAATTTTACCCGCCTTTAAGTTCTTTACATTATCGGGGTCACAGCAGGTTAAAAAGGTCTGCATACCCTCTATATGATTTAAAATAAAGTTTTGACGGTTCGGGTCTAATTCACTCATAATATCGTCAAGCAAAAATACAGGACATTCACCCACATTTTCTTTTATTACCTCGGCTTCGGCTAATTTAAGGCTTAATGCTACACTCCGCTTTTGACCTTGTGAACCGTATTGCCTTGCTTCAAAGCCGTTTATTTTAAACTCAATATCATCTCTGTGCGGACCTACTGAAGTAATTCCCGAATACATATCCTCTTTTCGTGAATCAAAAAGTGCGTCTATAAGCTCGTCTTCCTTTGTTTTGCAAATATAAAGGGTTTCGAGCTCCTCTTTTCCGCAGGAAATACCTCTATAAACATTGGGTAAAAATTCATTCAGCTTATCAATATACTTTTTGCGGTATAAAATAAGCTTTTTTCCGTTTTCGGCTATTTCACTTTCAAAAACATCAAGCATTATTCCAACGGTTGAATCGTATCGATATTCCTTTATAAGTTGATTTCGCTGTGTTACCGCCCTTGTATACTTTCGCAGGCAATCAATATAGTTAGGTCTTAACTGACCAATTGCCAAATCTAAAAATTTTCGTCTTACACTCGGTCCGTCGGTCACAAGCCTTAAATCATTAGGGGAGAAAATTATTGCATTAAAATTTCCTGCAAGCAATGATGCCGATTTTAAATTATTTCCGTTTAAGGTTGCCGTTCTTTTTTCTTTAACTGTAATTTCGGCTTCCTTTTCTATCCCCTCGGCAAAAAATTCAAGACTGCAAACCGCTTTTTCTTCACCGTTTTTTACAAACAAGCAGTCTTTAGATGAACGAAAGCTCTTAGCACCCGTAAACAGCCAGATAGATTCCAAAATATTGGTTTTACCCTGGGCATTTTCACCGCAAATCACATTCATACCGTCACACGGCTCAATTGTAAGTGATGAGATATTCCTGAAGTTTTTTAAACTCAGCTTTTTTACTTTCATACTATTTCAATGCCGTTATTTTCAAATTCTGCGGTATCACCCTTATAAAGCTTTTTACCACGCATTGTGCAAACTTCACCGTTTACCTTTACTTCACCGTTTTGTATAACAATCTTTGCGTGACCGCCCGTTGCTACAAGGCTTGCTAATTTCAAAGCCGAATCAAGGCGAATAAAATCTTCTTTAATAGAAATTTTCTCGTAATTCATTATTTTAACCTCATAGGCATTATCATATATGTAAAGTCGTCACCCTCAATAGGTAATATAAGCACGCCGGCATTGGGTCCGTTAAATAAAATCTTAATATTTTCGTCCTCAATTGCACGCAAAGCATCTAAAAGATAACGGCTGTTAAGACCTATTTCAAAGCTTTCACCCTCTAATTTAGTATTAAAGGTTTCGGTAGCTCTACCCATAGAGGTAGCGCAGGTGAAAACAACATTCAGTTCGTTAAAATAACATCTTACAGGGGTTGAAAAAGATTCACTTATAAGCAGAGAAACACGCTCAATTGTATTTATAAGATCCCTTGTATTAACCGTAACGGTCTGTCTGTGCTCATCGGGAATGGTTTTGCGGTAATTTACAAATTCACCCTCAAAAAGACGTGAAATAAACAAATAACCGTCCACATCAAAGGAAATAAGTCTTTCTCCCACATTTATTTCAATATTTTCGGTCTGCTCGTCTATTAGCTTAATAACCTCACCCACAGCACGTGCTGAAATTGTAAAAGAAAGGTCATTTTGTACATTTACCTTTTGCTTTCTTATAGCAAGTCGGTAACCGTCAATAGCCACAACCTGCAATTCTCCGTTTGTAACCGAAATATTCATACCGGTAAGTATAGGTCTTGCACCTTCGGTCTGAGCAGCGGCAAAAATACTTCCCTTTACCATTTCTGAGAAAATTGAGCCGTTGATTGATACATTATTGTTATTGCTGACCGACGGCATCTCAGGAAAATCGGTTGCAGCCATACCCATAATATCAAAGGTGGCTTCACCGCTCTTAATATTGCAGTTTAGTTTGCTGTCAGCAGAAATTTCAACCTGAATACCGTTCATTCTGCGCAAAATATCAGCAAGCAGACGTGCATTTATTACAATGTCACCCTCCTCGTCACACTTAGCATAAATTTCCTTTTTCATTCCCATTTCAAGGTTATATGCTATAAGTGTAACCTTTCCCTGCTCAGCAGAAATTAAAATTCCCTCAAGCACCGGCATAGAGGTTTTAGCTCCGATTACTCTTTGAAGACGTGATACAGCTTCTAAAAGTGAAGCTCGTTCTACGGAAAAAATCATAACTTTTTAACTCCTTAAAGAAAAACTCAAATTTAAGAAAAATTCAAAAATTTCGCCTAAAAAATAAATAATAATTATAACAGTAATAATAAGGGGTGTTAAAACGGTTGATAACCCTTTTAAAGCCTTTATTTAAGCGCTTTTTACCCCTTTATAACTTTCTGTATAAAAAGTGGATAAATTAACTTAAAAAAGTTATACACATACCCATTTAATAACTTTTAAGTTAATTAAGGTGGAAACGGTTGATAACTTTTTTAAATTTATCAGGGATTTATAAGATAATTTTCGCTGTTATCAGCATTAAGATTTTTAATAATATCATCTACAAGTCCCTGCTGATAAGGCTTGTCCTTCAAAAAGTCATTTATACGTCCCACATTGTAAAGCACGGTTGTGTGGTCTTTGCCGAAGCTCTCTCCAATCTGCTTATAGGAAAGGTCGGTTGTCTTTCTCGCAATATACATAGCCACCTGACGTGCAATTACCAAATCTGCCGTTCTGCGGTTGGAAAGAATATCACCTTCGGATACGTTATAGGTTCTCGCAACCTCGGAAATAATCTTTTCTATCTTTATCGGCTCAGGCTTTGTATCATTTATAATATCCCTTATAAAGCCCTGAACTACCGAAACAGTAGGAATTTTACCCTGAATATTTATATATGCCTGCAGTTTTTTAACTACACCCTCAATCTGGCGGGTATTTGACTTTATATTTTCGGCTATGTAGTAAACTATATTTTCACTCAAAGATATAGCACATTGTGATGCCTTTGTATTAACTATTCCAACCCTTGTTTCAAAATCGGGATTGGTTATATCAGCAAAAAGTCCGCTTTCTAAACGTGAACGTATTCTGTCATCAAGTGTCTTAACCTCTCTCGGCGGTCGGTCAAGTGTTACTACAATCTGCTTATTGTTCTGAAGCAGTGTATTAAAGGTATTGAAGAATTCTTCCTGTGTCTGGTCCTTACCGGCAATAAAGTGAATATCGTCAATAAGCAAAACGTCAACATTTCTGTACTTATTTCTGAAATCATCAATAGTACCAAGACCTAATTTACCTTCCTGCAAAGCCTTAATAAGCTGGTTTGTAAATTCCTCACTCCGCACATATTCAATTTTTTTCATCGGGAAGGTTTTCTTAATGTGATTGCGGATAGCCAGCATCAAGTGGGTTTTTCCTACACCCGACGGACCGTATATTACAAGCGGATTATAAATAATATTCGGATTGTCCGCAACCGCTAAGGAAGCAGCGTGTGCAAAACGGTTTGTAGAGCCTACAATAAAGTTTTCAAATGAGAAGAAATCCTCAAAGGAAAGACCTTCCGAAAACTGCTCGGCCTTTTTAATTTTTTCCTCTTCATTCTCAAAAATGAGCCTTATTTCAAAATCAATTCCCATTACCGCTTTGGTTGAATCCTTTAAAAGCTCCATATAATTCTGCTCTATAATTCCCAAAGCATATTCATCTGTACTCGAAATGAAAAATTCGCCGCCGCTCATTGAAACGGGTTTTAATTTTACAAAGAAACAGTCAAAAGCAAATTCGGAGACTGTTTTTTTACACTCCTCGCAAATGACTGCCCAAATATCCTCAATAGAATTTACGGGCATTATGTAAACCACCTTTATATATACTTATAGATTATATAATAATATATATAGCATTATAGCACATCTTTTAAATTTTTTCAACCATTAAGGTGCATAAAAACCGACATCTTTTAGTATAAAAAGGCGATTTTCAATCAATAATTTTAATGGTGATGAAAAAATGCTTAGAACAGACCTTGCAATTGACAAAAATGAGATAAAAAACAGTATAATTCCCGAGGTAAAAGAGGGCGGAATTAAGGTTTACAAAAGTGTAGAAAATGCGGAAAAACACATTACGGTATCCTTTCCTCAGCCAGACCTTATAACCGATACGAGCATACTCGAAAATGAAATAATAAATGCTTTAGAGGAGCTTTTACCCCAAAGATTTGAAAAAATACTTGTAGTGGGGCTTGGAAATAGGGAAATAACACCCGATGCAATAGGTCCTGCCACGGCTACAAGACTTTTAGCAACACGGCATATTGTGGGTGAATTTGCAGACAGAATAGGGCTTAAAAATTTGCGGAGCGTGAGCGTTGTTTCGCCTAACGTATTGGGAAAAACGGGAATAGAAGCGGCAGAGCTGATTGTAGGTATTGTCGAAAAAATAAAACCTCAGGCGGTAATAGCGGTTGATGCGTTAGCGTCAAGTGATATAAGCAGGCTTTTTAAGACTATTCAGTTTTGCAATACGGGTATTTCTCCCGGTTCGGGGGTTAAAAATTCACGAAAGGAAATAAGCGAAAAAACCTTGGGAGTGCCTACAATTGCTTTAGGAATTCCCACCGTTGTTGATGTAGGAAAAATAGGGGGAAAAACGGCGGAAATGGTGGTAACACCAAAGGACGTTGACCTGCTTTGCGAAAAGGTAAGCGAAATCACCGCCCGTGCGCTCAACTTTTTCCTCCAGCCTGATATTGAGCGTGAAATAATAATGAGTTTGGTCTAAAACACTTTGTCCTCTCATAAAATCTATTGAGGGGGCGATAATAATGCAGAACTCCGCTTATATACGTCTGTGCGTATCATTAGTAGTTTGTTTTTCGATATTATTATACAATTTTTGCATAAATTTAAAACCGTTTTATACTAACAGTACAACATCATTGATTCCTACGGGTGACGGCAGTCTTAGTGAAGAAAAAACGGTAGAAAAGGAAGAAAAAACCGAAACTCAATCAAATAATAAAGAGACTTCTTCTCAAGCGGATACTACTTCCAAAAACGAGAGTAAAACCGAAAGTGTTGCCGTATCGGCGCAGGATATTAAGGGTAAAATACTCGAAAAATATGTTTCTCCTTACAATGCCGCCTATTCCTATGACAAGGTTTATATGAAAAATTTAACCAACGTAAAGATTGATATTAAAAAACTGCTGAATGCGGATTTGAGCTTTAAAACAGCAATTGAATCTTCGTCTCCACAGGTGCTTATTGTCCACACCCACGCTACCGAAAGCTTTATGACTGATGACAAAGGCTACTATACCGATAATTTTACACCACGTAGCCGTGATAATACTAAAAATATGGTTAAAATAGGGGAAACGATGGCAAGTTATCTCAATAGTGCAGGAATAAAGACTTTGCATTCAAAAACACAGCACGATTACCCCGAATATACGGGTAGCTACAGCCGTGCGGCAGAAACTATACGCTGGTATTTAAAAAAGTATCCGAGCATTAAGGTGGTGCTCGATTTACACCGAGACTCAATATCCGACGGTGATACTGACAAAGCAAAGCTTGTAACCAAAATAAACGGAAAAAAAGCGGCGCAGGTAATGCTTGTAATGGGAAGTCAGACGGGGAGTGTAAGCGGTCACCCGAATTGGCAGGAAAATCTTAAATTAGCCTTTAAGCTCCAGCAAAATATAGAAAAAAATTACCCTACGTTGGCTCGACCTTTAATGCTCGCTTCAAAGCTTTACAATCAGCATTTGACTAAAGGCTCACTTCTTATTGAGTTCGGTACAGATGCAAACACCTTATCGGAAGCGGTCTATTCTGCCGAGCTTGTAGCAGTAGCAATAGCACAAACGTTAAAGGAAGGATAAATAATTGAAAAAAAGTTTGTTTTTAAGGACTGTATGTATTTCGGCGGTAGTAATTTTTTGCTTTACTTTAGGTTTTTATTCTGCGGCAAAGGCATACGAGAATATCCGTCTTGTAGCCTTCGGGGAATACAGAAAGGCAATCCAAATTGAAGAAGATGGAATATACATCTTTGATTTTTTAGTTAAAAAATAGAGGGGCGATTTTTATATCGTCCCTCTTATCGTTAATTTTTAAATAATAAATAATAAAGAATAAATAAAAAATAAGAAAAAATGTGTTTAGGCAAAGCCTAAACGTATATATAATGTGATGCTCAATCCCTCCGTCAAAGATGGAGACTAATCGCAATTAAATGAACAGTTCATAAATTATCTGTTTCCTTTTTATGCAAACAATGGCGGAGCCATTACTGTTTTTAGGCATAAAGGTGTTGGAGAAGTTGCTAGAATTTTAAGCAAAACACATTTTGTATGATGAACGACAAAGGCGTTCATATCGTACAAAATGTAAGTTTATTCTTTCTTTTCCCAACACCGCCACTTTTTGTTTAGCAGAAAGCTGAATCAAGTGCGTCTTTGCTTCCTTTCTTCGCACTTGAAGAAAGGAAGTGCCCAGCGGCATGAGCGTTTTTTTAGTTCGGATTAGTTAGTTCTAAACCATATATCTTATACCACGATGGCTTGTTTTTTAAATAAGAAATAAGAAAGAATAAATAATAAATAATAAAATCGGTGTGATGCAAAGCATCACATTATAAATAATAAAGCCTCCCTCTAAGGGAGACTTTGTTATTTATGATTTATTACTGAAATAGGGTTTTATAATAATTATTCAAAACAAAGCCTACAACCTCGGGAGCGCATTTGCGGAGATTATCGAGGCAATCGTTAACCGCTACGGTATGCATATAATCGGTACGGACAACAAGCAGAGCCGTGTCGGTAAGCTGAGCTAACATTTCGCTGTCAGCGGCGGCGAGCATAGGCGGTGTATCGAGGATAATATAATCGGTTTTGTCACGCATTTCTTCGATAAGCTCGGATAATTTTCCGTTGTTAATAAGGGAAGAAACGCTTTTGTTATTAGCATAGCTGAAGCCTAAGGTTATGCCGTACTTGTCGAGCTTTGTAAGATACGGGGTCGGGTCATCGGTCTTGCGGGCTAAGTACTCGGAAAATGCCTGATTCTTAGGAATCGTGGTTTCAAAAATCTTATGAAGTGATGGCTTTCTGAAGTCACAATCCAAAAGCAGAACGTTTTTATTCTTTTCCGCTAAAGCTAAAGCTAAGTTTGCCGTAACGGTAGACTTACCCTCGTTTTCTCCTGCAGAGGTTACCATTATAACCTTTTGGTTGTGCTTTCTCATATGGTATTCAACAGCCGAACAAAGGCTTAAATTATCCTCAATAAAGCCCTTGCTTATCAAAGGATTGGTAATTAGCGGTGCCGAGTTTTTTTTGCGGAATTTGGAGCGCAAAGTTTTATTGCGTTCTTCGTGGTGAATTGTGCGAAGCAGTCGGGAATCAACCTTGCGGCGTGCGGCTTTTGGGGTTTGAACCGTATCCCTTATAGCACAAAGGCATACAATTCCGCCAATACTCAGCACTGCCGTAAGTGCCAGCGCAAGGAGCTTTAGTTTTTTCATATCCAACGGATTCGACGGTGCAATCGGCACAAGCGGGTCCTTTATTACTTCGAGCTGTGCATTAGCAAATATATAGTCGGAAATGGTATGATAATTTTCCACTATAAGGTTAAGCCCTTTAAAAGCGGTTTCGGGAGTGTCGGAAGTTACACTTACTATAAGCAGGTTGGTTTCGGGTATTATCTGGGTGTTTATAACACCGTCAAATTCTTCCGTTCCCATCTGTTTTTCGATTTTTTCACGCAGTATTTCGCTGTTGAAAACCTCCACAAAAACCGAAGCCATACTTTGAGTTGTAGTAAGTGAGTTATATGCATTCGTGCCGTCCTTTGCGCTGACCATAAAGGTTGCAGATGAGGTGTACTTGGGCTTATAAAACACCTTAGTAGCAGCCGAAAGGCACAAAAGCACACTTACACAAAGAATTACAGCCACCCAGAAGTTTTTTATCAGCGCTATCACAACCGAGCGCAGATTTATTTCGTCTATGCGAATTATTCTTTTATCCATTTGCATTCTCCTCACTTAGGCTGACAACCCTACTACGACCGTAAGCGAAGCGATACCCTTTTTAGTGCCGTCATCGTAAGAATAGTTCAACTGATAACAGCCGCTTTCAGAGGTATCAAGATTACCCTGTACGGACACCTTACTTTTATCAAGCGAAGTATTATCGTCGGTAGTAACGGAGGCTATCCATTCCTGCGGATTAAAGCTTTCGCCCTTTTCAATATAAACAACATACTCGTGCAGCTTTATCGATACGGTATTTTTACTTTCAAGATAGGTTACCATTACCTCTAATTGTGCCTTGTCGCCATACGAATTTGTAACTTCAAAAATTATCGGATATACACCCGAAGAATAATTACTTACCGTATTGGAAATAATTCTGATTTTATCGGTAATATCACCGTCAATAGAATCCTCAGCCTTTACATAATCGAGTAAATCAAAGCTTTCGCCTTTAGTGTAGACGGGACTTTTAAGCAGCTTAAAGGTAGGGGCAACGTAATCGGTGTACTCAACCTTTCGTGTAAGTGTTGAGGAATTATTGTGCGAATCGAAAACCACATATTTCACATTAACGGTATTCGGTGTAATGAAATGTGAAATCGAGGCTATCATAATTTTATCGGTAATATCGCCGTCGGTTTTGTCCTGTGCGTGCAAGCCCTGCAAAAGTCCGTCACTTCCATCAGCGGTGCTGATTTTAAGAAGCGTGGTATCAGAAGTAATTATCGGTCTGTCCGCATTGCGGTGGCTGTAATAATGTATATTAGCCCATACCGAAAACAAAATGCTTGCAACAAGAAACAGAACAGAAAATAAGCGCAAATATCTCATACAAAAACCTCTTTTCTAAAGCAAACCGCCCGTAATTATACACTCGGGGTTTTCACGCATAATTATACCTGCGTACTGCTTGCCGTAATATAAAGAAAGATATGAATATACATCGGTTAAAAGGTTGGTACGTGTCTTTATGCCGTGGGCATCACTTGCAACACAGCAAACCAAATCGTTTTTAAGCAAAATGTCGGAGGTAGCCTTAACCTTTTTGCCGAATCCACCCGTAATACCCGCAGAGGTAAGCTGTAAATGACAGCCCATATCGAGCCAATCCAAAACCGCTTTCGGGTCTGCGCATACGGCATCATATCTCTCAGGGTGGGCAATAAGCGGAATAAATCCACGAGATATTATCTCTTTAAGCATATATTCGCAATAGCCAATTTCCACATTTTCTGCAAATTCCGTAAGCAGATATTTAGTACCGTTTATAGTCGGAATAACACCTTTATCGAGAATGCTCGGGAAATCCTTTGTTACGTGAGCCTCTGCTCCCAAATAAATTTTAATCGGTATATCATGGGCCGCCGCTTTCAGTTTTTCAAAACGCTCGGCAATATCGCTCGTGTTATAATTGTCCCTCACAAGGGCAGGGTGATTGCAATGCGGTGTCAAAGCCAGAGCGGCAACATCGCTTGCAACGGCATTGTTGAGCATTTCGAGTGCCGTCTCAATGCTGTCAGCCCCGTCATCAACCCCGTAAAGAAGGTGGGTATGTATATCAAAAAATTCCATTTTTCGCCTTTAACTTTCTTTTGAATGTTTTGGTTCTTCTGTTTTGCCTTCGCCATATCCGTAACCGTACTTGCCGTAACGACCGTAACGGTATGAGCCGTAGCCGTAACCATAGCCATAGCCATATCCGTAACCATAGCCTGCAATAGAGGTGCGCATTCCGTTAAGCACACAGCCAACAATTCTTGTATTGTACTGGTTTAAATCCTCAAAGCAGTTCATAATGCGGTTAAGCTTCTGGAAATCCTGACGGATAACAAATATTACCGCCTGCGACAGCTCTGCCGAACAGGACAGCTTATCAAGGTCCTGACAGGGCGGTGCGTCAATTATTATATAGTCCATCTGCTTTTTCAAATCATTCACGGTTTTAGACAATCTCTCAAGGCAGGAATTAAGCTCCTTAGCGGTCATTCCCTTTTTACAGCTAAGCTTCCAAAGGGTTCTGTCCGACAGCTTCTTTATAACGGCCGAAAGCTCGCATTTTCCTAAAAGATAATCCTCAAATCCCGTACCCGTACTGTTATTTTCACGGAAATTACCGTCCAACAAAAGTACCTTGTTGCCTTGTTCTGCCAGTGCTAAAGCGAGGTTTTTAGCAACCGTGCTTACCCCCTCGCCCAAAACGCAGGAGGTAACCGCTATAACTCTTTTTTCCTCTAACAGCTTTTCGGAGTGAAGGGCAACCGCACGCACACTTTCCTTAAAAGAGGTGCTTATTTTATCACTTCTTATAGAAAGAGAGGGTGCTTTATTCTTACTTCGCCTTTTTGGTATAATAAGCGGAATACTTCCTAAACAAGTGCTATTGAGTTTTTCGTTAATATCCTCCCTTGTACGAATGGTGCTGTGCATAATTGCAAAGAGCAGAATAAGACCCAGCCCCATTACCATTCCCACAAAAGCCGCTTTAAGAAAAACGCTTATATGCTGAGTAGAATTGTAGGGCTCTGTGGGCTTTTGCGGAGGCTCTATTATATTAAGCTTTGTTCTGCCGACTACATATTCTGAAACTTCGGGATAGTTATCCATAAGCGCCAAAAGAATATTATAAGCGTCCTGTGCCGAATTACTTTTAACGTTGATTGTAAACAGATTTGAATTCTTAATTACCTCGGCAGAGGGTACACCGTTAAGAATTTCTACGCCTAAATCGGATTTAACACGGTCAAGCAGTAAATTACTGTCAAGCAAATAGGGAAAGGTTATCGCCATTTGTGAAGCGGTAGTGTTATCGTAATAAAAATTATAACCGTTCTGATTGGTGTAGGTTTCTACCGTAAAGGTTGCTTTAGCTTCATACATAGGGCGGTAGGTTTTAACGCTTATGCTGAGGGCAACTATTCCAAAAATAAGCGTAATTCCCAACACAAGCCACCAAAGCTTTAATAGAAAGCGCAGCACATTATATGCCAGAATCAAAATATTAGGTTGACTTTTTTCTTCCAGAGAAGTATTTAATCTTGTCTCTTCCATATAATTCTCCTTTAAATTTCGGTCTTAGCTTCAACCGCTTCAACACAATCGTGATTTACGTTATAAATCTTGTCACTTACATCAAGAACGCTGAGCCTATGCGTAGTAATAATGCAGGTTCTGTCCTTTTTGGCAAGCATTATATTTTCAAGTACCCTGCGTTCGGTCTCGGCATCAAGTGCGCTGGTAGCCTCGTCCATAAGCAAAACAGGGGCATCTGTAAGCAGGGCACGTGCAATGCAGATTCTTTGCAGTTGTCCTTGCGAAAATCCGCCGCCTTGTTCCTTTATCGGTGAATTTATCCCCAAAGGAAGCTTTGCGATAAATTCGTCGGCGCAGGCAATTTTTAAAGCCTCGGTTATTTCGCTGTCAGAAGCATCTGGCTTTACAAGGCGCAAATTCTCCGCAACCGTACCGCTAAAAAGGGTGTTTCCCTGAGGCACGTAGCTGAAAAGAGAACGTGTAGAGGGGGTAACACTAATCGAATCACCCTTATCGTTTACAAGCTTAATACTGCCGCTAAGCGGATGTATAATACCGAGCAAAAGCTTTAAAATGGTGGTTTTTCCCTCGCCCGAAGGACCAACAAAGGCAACAACTTGTCCTGCATCGGCTGTAAAATCGGTGTTTTCAAGAACACGTCTGCCGTCCTCATACTCGTAAGAAAGGTTTTCCGCCTTTATAGAAAGCTTTGTTGAAGTATTTTTATTTACAAAATCCTCTACCGCTTGTTTGTCCTGACGGTTTTCGTCGGGCAGATTCATTATAGACATTATTCTGCCTGCGGCGGTAGTAGCACCGATAGCGCTCGGCACCATACCTGCAAGCGCAGAAAATGAGTCGCTTAAATTTGTGGCAAGCTGTAAAAACAAGGTCATTGTACCGTAGGTTATGTGACCCGAACGCAATCTGTAAATGCTCCACACAAAGCAGATTATTGCCACAAAGGTTCCCACAAGTGACATAATTGTATTTTTACGTATGGAAAAACGATTATATTCGAGCGCAGTCTCTTTATAGTTATCCTGAATCGCACGGTGCTTTTCGGAATAATTTTTCGACAAATCAAATCCTTTAATCAGCTGTATATTCTGGAAAGATTCCTCGTTGAAAATCATCATTTCACTACTAAGCTTACGCATCTTCTCGCTGTGGTCACGCATTTTATGTACTACAAATCGGCTCATAAGTATGGTGACGGGTGCACTTATCAAGGCTAACAATGCCAATGTGCTGTCATAGTAAAGTATTACGCCCAAAGTTCCTGCAAACTGCAAAAGTCGGGTAATAAGTGTAGGAATCCAGCCGAGAACACTCGTAGAAACGGTGGAAACATCGCCGACAACTCTGGATAAAAGGTCACCCGAATGATAAGCCGACAGCGGTTGCCAATCTGCGTTTATCAGCTTGTCATACACTTCGGCAGTCATTTGTTGATTAACCCTTATGTTAATTTTGGCGTTTATTCGTCCCGAAAATGCGCCTATAACAATTTTCGTAAACTGCATCAGCACAAAAAAGACCAGAGCGGCAACCAATCCGCCGCTTTCAAAGTTGGTTACAATATCCACAATCCGTTTACTGAGTATTCCTCCCGCAAGGCTTACAACCGTGCCAAAAAAGCCCAAAAGCATAAACCACAAAACTTCCCACTTATATCGCAGGCTATAGCGGCATATAAAGGCGGATTCTTTTACAAAGTTTATTACATTGTCGGATTTTAACTTAAATATGTATTTAAAGAATTTTTTCATACAAATACCCTTAAAGCAAAATTATTGCATTTTAATCATTATACCACACTATATTTAAAAATAACAGTAGTTTTACAATATTTTCGTCAAAATCCGACCGTCTTTGATTGACTTTAGCACTTTTATGTGCTAAAATCTAAATAAAAAATATACTTTACGTGAACGGGGCGTTGATTTATGCAAAAAAATGAATTTACAGATAAGCTTTTCGATGCAATACTGACCCTTAAAACCAGAGAGGAATGTTATGATTTTTTCGGTGACGCTTGCACCCCTAAGGAAATTCAGGCAATCGCCCAACGTTTTGCCGTAGCCCTAATGCTTAATGACAAAAAGGTGTATACCGAAATTGTTGAAAAAACGGGAGCGAGTACTGCTACAATCAGCCGTGTCAGCCGCTCTATTAACGAGGGTTTCCAGACCGCTTTTGAGAGGCTTGGAAAATGAGTTATACCGATTTTGCAGAGGTTTATGACATTCTTATGGGTGAAGTTGATTACTCCGGGAGAAGTCAGTACCTTTTAAAGCTTTTCAAAAAGTACGGCAAAAAGCCGACACTTCTGCTTGACCTTGCTTGCGGTACGGGGAATTTCTCGATTCCGCTTTCAAAGCAGGGAATTGAGATTATAGGTGTTGATATGTCGGAGGATATGCTGGCTGTCGCACGTGAAAAGGCAATGAGCGAAAACGAAAATATCCTTTTCCTTTGCCAGAATGCCGCCGAGCTTGACCTTTACGGCACGGTCGACGGTGCTGTTTGCTGTATGGACAGCCTTAATCACATAACCGACAAGGAAGTTCTGCAAAAAGCAATCAATAAGGTGTCTTTATTTTTGGAAGAGGGTTGTCTCTTTATTTTCGATGTGAACACAGAATACAAGCACCGTGAAATATTGGGGGATAATACCTTTGTTTTTGACGAGGAAGAGGTTTATTGCGTCTGGCAGAACAGTTTTTGCAGGGAAAGTCTCACTACCGATATATGCCTTGACTTCTTTTTGCCCGACGGTGATGGTTATATAAGAACGAGTGAGGATTTTTCCGAGCGTGCTTACACCGAAAGCGAGCTTACCGAAATTTTGGAAAAGGCCAATCTTGAAATAATAGCGATTTATGATGATATGACCGAAAATCCACCGACCGACAAAAGTGAACGCATCATATACATAACCCGCCGGCGGAGTGCCTCCGCTGTCAGTTCGGTGCAGTGCCTGCACACGCAGTTCGGCTGAGCCGCTACTAACAGATATTTTCCTTACCACGATGGTTTGTTTACTTTTTAAATAATAAATAAGAAAGAATAAATAATAAATAATAAAATCGGTGTGATGCAAAGCATCACATTATACATAATGTATAACACAGGCTCCCTCTGAGAGGGAGCCTAATCTGAATTAAACGAACAATTCATAAATTATCTGTTTGATTTTTGCACAAACAATGGCGGAGCCATTACTGTTTTTTAGGCATAAAG
>JAZQHX010000184.1:0-2650 GCA_045540835.1 Acutalibacteraceae bacterium
TTACATAGTTCTGGTTTTCATTTTCGGCAGTTGTATTTTCGGTGTTGTGGTTTTGCCGTTTGTTGTATTTTCAAGCGGACTCAATTACGGGTCTATGATAGCATTACTTTATTCACAGTATGTTTTAAAAGGAATAGCCTTTAATGCGGTTGTGGTTCTGCCGTCTGCGGCTTTGTTCGTTGCGGTCTTAATTTTAGCGGCAAGGCAAGCGGTTGGCTTTTCGTTAAAGGTGGCAAGCCTTACTTTTCCAAGAACTTCACCTGCTAATTTATCCTGCGATTTTAAGTATTATTTTTTAGTATTTTTAAAATATACTCTGGCGGTTTTGTTATCCGCATTGCTTGATGCTTTTATATCCTGCAATTTTTTGAACAGTTTAATGATTTAATATATTTTAAGGAGGTGCAATATGAGGGATTATATAGAACTTTTCAAAAGCTATCTTACCGATGTTAAAAAATCTTCGGATAATACAATAGAATCCTATATGCGTGATATTTCGCAGTTTTCTTCATATTGTGCCGTTTGTGGTATTGGCGATTTGTCTAAAGTCGGAAGTGATACACTCCATAAATATGCGGAGCATCTGACGGGCTGCGGTAAATCTGTATCAACAGTTTCACGAATTACTGCTTCACTTCGCTGTTACTACAAATTTTTACTTAAAGAGGGAATTGCTAAAACAAATCCCACAGAAAAGCTGACAACCCAAAAGGCGGAGAAAAAGTTACCGGGTATACTTACGGCAAATGAAATTCTCCTTTTGCTCTCCCAGACTGACGGAACTGATTTTAAGAGCATAAGGGACAAGGCTATGCTTGAGTTACTCTATGCTACGGGTATTAGGGTGTCTGAGCTTATTGACCTTAAAGTGTACGATATAAACCTTGCAATAGGTATTTTACAGCTTAAAAAGGGTGATAAAGAAAGGGTAATACCTATTTATCCTGCGGCTGTAAAGAGCCTTAGCAATTACATATTAAACGTTCGTCCTGCTATTGTTTCTTCTGCCGATGAGGACAGGCTGTTTACTAATATGACAGGTCAGCATTTGTCTCGTCAGGGATTCTGGAAGATTATAAAGCATTATGCCGATACTGCAGGAATCAAGAAGGATATTACACCGCATACCCTGCGTCATTCCTTTGCGGCGCATTTGCTCGAAAACGGCGCAAAGCTTTCCGATATTAAGGAAATGCTCGGTCATAGTGATATATCTTCAACTCAGGTTTATGCAAGACTTATGAAAACAAAGTATGCATCATCTTATGCTAAATTTCATCCGCTTGCAAAATAAGTATCAAAATTTTGAAAAAAGTGGGTTTTTACCCACTTTTTTAAATTTATGGTAGAAATCTATAAGTTATTGTTGTATAATGACTTTATATTTAATGATATTTTAATTTGGTGATAGTTATGCGTATTGTAATAAAACTCGGAACATCTACTCTGGCACATAAAACGGGCAGACTTAATATCCGCCGTGTTGAGGAACTGTGTAAGGTTATAAGCGACCTTAAAAATGCAGGAAATGAAATAATAATGGTGTCATCTGGCGCTATTGGAATGGGTGTTGGCAAACTCGTTTTAGCTGAACGTCCGCAGGATATTCCTACAAAACAGGCGGCGGCGGCTGTCGGGCAGTGTGAGCTTATGTATACTTACGATAAGCTTTTTTCCGAATATAATCACACCGTAGCACAGATACTTATAACAGGCGAGGATGTTGAGCACGAGGACAGATGTAAGAATTTTGAAAACACTATGCGTCGCCTTTTGGAGCTTGGTGCAATACCGATTATAAACGAAAACGATTCAATCGCCACTCACGAAATTGAAATAGGCGATAATGATACCTTAGGTGCAATTGTAGCTACAACCCTTAATGCCGATTTGCTAATTATTTTATCCGATATTGACGGTCTTTACACTTCCGACCCGAGAAAGAATAAAGATGCTGTTTTGTTACATACCGTAAACAAAATAACCCCTGAAATTGAAAAAATGACGGGTGGTGCAGGCTCTACACTGGGAACGGGCGGAATGCAGACTAAAATCAATGCCGCTAAGATTGCAAATCAAAAGGGTGTTGATATGGTCATTGCAAACGGCAGCGACCCTGATATTCTTTATGATATTGTAGAGGGTAAAGACGTAGGAACTATTTTTTTGGCAAGGAAGAACTGATTATGATAACAACGCAGGAATTACTAAGTATTGCAAAGGCGGTATCACGCAATGCACCGCTTGATACAGCGACAAAGAATAATGCGATTAAAGCTATGGCGGAAGCTTTAGTTGCTTCTACTAATGAGATTTTAAAGGCAAATGAACTTGACGTAGAGCGTGCTAAAGGTAACATAAGTGATGTTATGATTGACCGCTTAAAGCTCACAGCAGAACGTATTAAAGCTATGTCTGACGGTATGTTAGAGGTAGCGAACTTACCGGACCCCGTAGGTAGAGTGATTGAAAAAACCAATCACAAAAATGGTATGGAAATTTGCAAAACCTCCGTTCCGTTCGGTGTGGTTGCTATAATTTATGAGAGCCGACCGAATGTTACTTCCGATGCGGCGGCTTTAGCCTTTAAAAGCGGTAATGTTTGTATACTTCGTGGTGGTAAAGAGGCTTTTTCGAGTGCTGATGC
>JAZQHX010000185.1:0-3907 GCA_045540835.1 Acutalibacteraceae bacterium
TAGTTATCCCAATCTGCAGCGTAAGTAACCAAATTGTCTGCAATTGCGGAATTTCCTGCGGTTACATTTTTAACTGAAGTAGAATTTCCTTTTACAGCACTACCCTTTGATTTATCAACCGCCGGTCTGCCCGTAACCGGAGTATTTTCGGTATTACCTTCATCATCGTCGTTCTTGATTTCGGTAGCCGCCTTGATTACAAGACCGTCTAATGCGTTGATAAAATAGCCGTTTGAAATATAAAAGCCTATTTTACCAGTAGAATAATATTTACCGTTATCCTTTGAAGAATCAGTAGCCGACTTAAGATTTTCGGAAAGAATATCACTTTTAAGATTAGGTTTAGCTTTATTGTAGAAATATGCCTCAATATTATTGTTATATACATTGGCGTGGATTACATATTCTCCGCCTACTGAAATCGACATATTAGTAGAAGAAATATAGTCACCTATTCGTCCGAGATATGAATTTGTATCAGCTCCGCTTTGCGGTCCGTATTTGTAAAGGTAAAGACGTATATCATTGCCCTTAGTGGTGTCCAGAATAAGGGCATAACCCTGCATATTGTCATTCCCTACTCCTACATTACTAACTCGGAAAACAATTCCCGCCTTAGCTTCACACTTAGAGTTAAGCTTAACCGTAATATCGGTGCTGAAGTTATCCTTTGAGCCTTTCTTTAAAAGACCTCTCTGTGTAGCTGAAGCAGTAGTATAATTATCCGCATCGGTTGTAAAATCACCAAATAAATCATACTTATCGGCTAATGGGTCGGTAGGTTCTGGTTCAGGCTCACCAGTCTCCTCCTCAGGGATATTAGCCATCGGAGCATTGGAAGTTACTGTAAAATCAAAATACTTATGATAACCGTTTGAAACAAGTCCTATTGCACCCGAAGCATAATATTTAGTTGCAGGATATGTCGACGTATTATCAAGCGGGTATTCGTTTGAACCGTAGGTTGTAGCATTGGTAGGGTCTGTAAGCTTAATTGTAAATTTATCGGTTGTTGCACTTACATTAAGCTTGAGTTTGGCATCATACGCACTCGGCACATTATTAGCCTTAAAGGTAAGCTCCTTTTTAAGAGAGTTACCCGTTATATAACGTATAATTACCGTAGCAGTCGAAGCATTTTTTTCACGCTTAACTATTACCGCATAACCGGTTGAATTGAAAGAAAATGTACTGCTGTTAAAATCCGTCTTGTTAACATGAAAAATCATTCCACCGTAAATAAGACCGTAGTTACTGCTCGCAGAAGTCTCTATTGTATTACCCTGAATAACGACAGAAGCATCAAAAGCGGTCATATCTTCGGAATAATTCACTATTGTTTTTGCCTGACCGCCATTCATGGTGATAACCTTGTTTTCGGCATCAAAGGTGACCTTTTTGCCGCTCGTTTTGGTATGCCAATCGTGGTATTCTTCATTATAAAGATTGGTAAGCTTAGTCCCCGTATCTGCAACAGCAGGCATTGATATTGGAACTATAACCGAGCAAATTATCATAATTGCGGTTATAATAGCTGTTATTTTTTTCATAAGTTCACCTACTTATTTTGTAGTTACGCCGAGCTTATCGAGAAGTCCCGGTGTGGTTGTGGTTACAGGCCAACCGTCCTCAGTCCAGCTAAGCTGGCTTATGCCTAAAAGGCTTGTGGATGAACTTCCGTCCTCATAGGTCTTGAAATACTCTGTAATGTGGTACTGTTTTCCGTCAGCATCGGTCATAATAGAGCTGTGACCGCACTTTGTAAAGCCGTCACGGTAAGCGTTGACAGCCGTAGCACCCTGAAGCATCATATCGTTACCGTCCTTATCTAAAAACGGTCCGGTTACAGACTTACTTCTGCCTACACCGTTCCAGTAGCCGGTAGAGAAAGAACCGCAGGCAACAAACAGATAATAATATTCCCCGTGCTTTATCATATATCCTGCTTCGGGTCCGTTTCTTGTCTGTGCGGCGGCGAGGTCATATCTTGTATTGTCCTCCTCATCAAGCATAAGAGTTTCTTTATTTATCTTACGCATTTTAATACCGCTCCAGTATGAACCGTAAACAAGCCAGGGCTGACCGTCATCATCTATAATAACATTCGGGTCAATAGCGTTATAGTCCTCACCTTTATAGGAATGAAGCACACAACCCTTATCTTCCCACTTGTAATTTTTATCGTTAGGGTCAAGCGTAGTATTTGTTGCAAGACCAATAAGCGAATGCTGACTTCCCGAAGTAGAAATACAATAGTATACGCAGTAGGTGTCCCCTATTTTGTATATACCCGGTGCCCATATTGAACCGTTCGGTACACCCTTTTCGGGGTCGGACATCCAATCAAACGCCAATGGTTCGGTAGTCGGGAAAACAGAGCCCGACTTAACCCACTTACGCAAATCGTCAGAGGTCTTTATAGAAATACCCCTTGCCATTATAAAGCCGTAGTATTTGCCGTTGTAATTATATATTTCGGGGCAGGACCAATTTTGGGTATCACCCGTTACCGACAACATCTGGGGAACAGCAATATCACCGCTGCCAAGACGTTCAAATTGCCATACCTGATAATCAACGTCTTTACCGTACGGCAGATAGTTCTGAATAACATCGGTATCTTCATTGCTGATACCGTCCTGCGGTTCTACGCAGAAATCGGTAAGTCGTGAGAACACACGATAGCTGATTCCGTCGGTTGATTCAGCATCAGCCTCAAGCTCAAATATCTGACCGTCACTTTCCTTTAATGGCTCCAGGCACATCAGCACTCCGTTGCGGTTTTCATCACGCTTTACTGACATATATCTTTGTTCTGTAGCCATATTCTGCAGACGGTATGAGGAGGAATCGACAGCAACCACACGCCATACCATACTCATATCCTGCTCTTTACTGTCCCACTTGCGCATCTTAACCTTTGAGCTTTGCATAATGCCGTAATCATCGGCAGCAAGCACCAATCCGCTTGCCTTATTTTTTATTATGTAATAATCGTTATCGCTTAATAAGCCCTCTATTTTTTCTTTTTTTGTTTCCTTTTCGGAATTGCCGCAACCGACAAAAAGACCAAGGACCATTACTAAGCACATTAAAACCGAAATAATTCTAATGGTTCTTTTCATATTTATTCCTCGCTGAAATTATTTATTTAGCATAGTGCGGCAATATAGCCGCACTATAATTTACAGCATTTAAAAATTATCCTCTTGCCTTAATCTTATTCATACATTCTAAATAGTAAAAATTAAGCTTCTGCTCCATTTGGTCGGATACATCCTCTACCTTTAATGAGGAATTTCTAAGCTGTGACCAAAGCTTTTGAGAATCCATCCAGCCGTTGAATTCAGTAAGACCGGGAACCCACTTTTTAATATCTGCCACACTGCGTGAGATTGAATCGTAAACAGCGGCGTAGTCTTCACCGGGAGTAAGCTCCTTTACAAGGTTGAGTATTTCATCGTCGCTTACAATCGGAACAGATGCAGGAAGTGTATTTTCCTTATACCACTCATAACGAGCCTTCCAGCCCTCTTCACCGAAGGTCATAAACTTAAGAAGCTCATAAGATTCCTTGGGATATGCAGTAGTTTCTGCCACACAACCAACATTAACAATGGTCTGTACTCTGCCCGAAGTACCTACTGGGAAGGGATATACAAGCCATTCTTGACCGAGATTCTGATACTCTTCCGATTTAACTGTCTGAATAGTCCAGTACCAGTCAAGCTGCATAGCCTGGTCGCCTGTCTTAGCAAGCCAGATTTCAGGGTCGCCGTACCATTCCTCAAGCTGTTCAGCGGTAGGATCGCAGGCAATCTGATTATTGAGAAGCTCTAAGCCCTTTGAATAACCCTGAGCCAAGTATTCGGTATCAAATGTTCCCTTATCGGGATTGTAACCATAC
>JAZQHX010000186.1:0-2539 GCA_045540835.1 Acutalibacteraceae bacterium
CTTACTTATTACCGGTGGTACCGGCAGTTTCGGAAATGCGGTGCTTAACCGTTTTCTGGATACCGATATAGGCGAAATACGTGTTTTCTCGAGAGACGAGAAAAAGCAGGACGATATGCGCCACGAATTTCAGGCTAAGATGCCTGAGGTTGCAGAAAAGATCAAGTTTTATATAGGCGATGTACGTGATTTGGAATCGGTAAAGGGCGCCATGCATGGAGTGGATTATATTTTCCATGCAGCTGCATTAAAACAGGTGCCTTCCTGTGAATTTTTCCCGATGGAAGCGGTTCGCACCAACGTAATAGGAACTGACAATGTCTTAACCGCCGCAATAGAGGCAGGTGTTAAGTCTGTAATATGCTTATCGACCGATAAAGCGGCATATCCAGTTAACGCAATGGGTATTTCAAAAGCACTTGAAGAGCGTGTTGCCGTTGCTAAATCAAGAACGGTTGACGGAGAAAAAACCAAGATTTGCTGCACACGCTACGGCAATGTTATGTGTTCAAGGGGAAGTGTTATTCCGCTTTGGATAGAACAGATAAAGGCAGGCAATCCTATTACTATTACCGAACCCGATATGACAAGATTTATTATGAGCCTTGACGAGGCGGTTGACCTTGTTTTATTTGCATTTGAAAACGGTGTTACGGGTGATATTTTGGTTCAAAAGGCTCCTGCCTGCACAATAGGCGTGTTAGCTCAGGCGGTAAAAGAGTTGTTTGACTCTAAGGACGATATAAAAATAATAGGCATACGTCACGGCGAAAAAATGTATGAAACCTTGCTTACCAACGAGGAATGCGCAAGCGCAATTGATATGGGCGATTTCTATCGAGTACCCAGCGATAAGCGTGGACTTAATTACGATAAGTATTTTAACGAAGGTAATGCCGACCGCAATCCGCTTACCGAGTTTAATTCTAATAATACAGAGCTTTTATCGGTTGATAAGGTTAAAGAAAAGCTTATGACACTTGAATACATTCGTAATGAAGTTGCTATGTGGAAGGAAACTAATAAGTAATGGAAAATAAGAAAGCCGTAATCAAAGTTCTGTATGCAGCACTTACGGGTGAAAAACAGCAGTTGGACAGCGCTTACGATCTTCAGGTACTGGTTGATATTGCAAATAAACATAAAATAGTTTCTATGATTTATTACGGAGCACTCAATTGCGGAATAGCCGATGGCGATCCCTTAATGCAACAGCTTTTTATGGGCACCTGCAGAAATATTGCGACAAGCCAGCAGCAGACCTTTTGTCTTAATGAAATCCTAAAAAGTTTCGATAAAAACGGTGTGGAATATATGCCGCTTAAGGGAACATTGTTAAAGGATATTTATCCCAAAAGCGAAATGCGCACAATGGGTGACGCTGATATTCTTATAAAACCTGAGCAGTATGACATTATAAAACCTATAATGGAGGAGCTCGGCTATAAAGAAAAAATTGAAAGCGACCACGAGTTAATCTGGCAAAAACCGGGTAGTTATATAGAGCTTCATAAAAGGCTTATACCTTCGTATAATAAGGATTATTATACTTATTTCGGTGACGGCTGGCGTTTGGCAAAGGTTAAAAAGGGAACAAGATATGAAATGACCGATGAGGATCAGATGATATATCTTTTCACCCACTATGCTAAGCATTATCGTGATGCGGGAATAGGCATAAAGCATATAGTTGATCTTTGGGTTTATCGCAAAAATAAGCCGAAATTAGATGAAGAATACATAAAAACGGAGCTTTCTAAGCTTCAGCTTTATGATTTTTATGTTAATACAATAAGAACCCTTGCGGTCTGGTTTGACGGCGAGGAACCTGATGAAGTAACCGACTTTATCACCCGGATAATATTCAACAGCGGCGTATACGGTACAAAGGAAGCACATATTTTATCAGAAGCTGTAAAACTTACAAAAAGTCACGGTTCGGCAAAAGCAGTAAAAAAGCATAAGCTTATAAACCTGATTTTTTTGCCTTACAGCGGAATGTGTGAGAAATATCCTATTCTCAAAAAGCTTCCGTTTTTACTTCCGATAATGTGGGTAGTAAGAATTTTTACGGCGGTTTTATTTAAGCGTGACACTATAAAGCAACAGAATGACCGAGTAAATGTCATTACCGAAGATGGTGTAGATTCTTACCAGCAATCCCTTAATTTTGTTGGATTGGATTTTAATTTTAATGCGTGAAGAGTTGAAACCGCTACGGTTTCTCTCGTCGCCTTTTATCGTCTTTCTTGCGCTCGTTTTTTGCAAGGCGCCAGCCTTACTACAAACTCACGCTTAGCCTTCCGAAAAAAGGCGTTTGAGATAAACTCTTTGACCTGCCAAAATTTAATTTTTTTAGCAAGGGCGAAGTCGAAGAACGCAGTAATACTGACGTATTACAAGAGATGAGACAAGAAAAGGCAAAAAAATTATTTTGTCAGGCGTGGTGTGTTCAACTCTCCACGCACTAAGCAGAGGAGGAATATCCGAACACGCCTAAAACGGCATTATTTAGGCGCTTTTTGGATTATTGGCGGCG
>JAZQHX010000187.1:0-4375 GCA_045540835.1 Acutalibacteraceae bacterium
AATACCTCAAAGGTATATTCCTTGCCGTCATCGTCCTGCAAAGTTATTATATCCGGATCATATCCGTTTTCATTCTTAATTTCTTCACTCATTTAAAATAACTCCTTAAATATACAATTGTCCCGGGAATTTCTCCCAAGACAATTTTAATACAAAACTTCCTTTAAGTCAACGGCAAATTCAAATTATGTGAATTTTTATTATTCTCATAATCAATCACACGTCTGAACTGTGTCTCATAAAGCTCTCGGTAGCCTGCAGATTTACTCAAAAGCTCATCGTGAGTACCCGTATCGGTAATCTCACCGTTTTCAAGTATCATTATTTTATCTGCTGCCATAACGGTTGACAGTCTATGTGCTATTACAATACTCGTTCTGCCTTCCATTACCCTATCAAGTGCCGACTGTATAAGGCTTTCAGAAATTGAATCAAGTGAGGAAGTAGCCTCATCAAGTATCAGTATTTTCGGATTTTTGAGAATTACACGTGCAATAGACACCCTTTGCTTTTCTCCGCCCGAAAGCTTCAAACCTCTGTTTCCTACAATAGTATCCCATTTATCGGGCAAATTAACAATAAAATCGTAAATATTTGCAACCTTGCAGGCGTTCTCAACCTCTTTCATTGTAGCTTCAGGCTTAGCATAAAGCAGGTTATCAAGTATAGTTCCGTTAAACAGATATGTATCCTGAGTTACCGTTCCTATATGACCTCTCAAATAACTCAAATCAAAGCTTCGCACGTCCTCGCCTGCCACCTTAACACAGCCGTCAAGCACATCGTAAAGTCTCGGAATCATACCAATAATTGTGGATTTACCTGCACCAGAAGTACCTACAATTGCATACATTTTACCGTTAGGCACGTAAAAGCTTACACCTTTAAGCACAGGTTTTTCAGCATCGTAATGAAATTTAACACCTTTAAGCTCTACGCTCGCATCGCTCATATCAGGCATTATCGGATTTTCGGGGTTTTCAACCTCACATTTACGGTCAAGGTATTCAAAAATTCTTGTAAACAGCGCCAGCGACCTTACAAAGCTGACCTCTAAATCGAGTAGTTGTCTTACAGGCTGATAAAGTCGGTTTACAAGTGCTACAACAACCGTTATATCACCCACAGTAAGCTTATTATCCACACCGCCGATAATTAAAAATCCGCCTACAAAATATATAAGCAACGGCGCCACCTGAATGAACATACCGAGCATTACGTGAAACCAGCTTCCTGCCCTGTGCTCCTTAATTGTAATATTAGTGGTTTCATTATTTATCCTTTTAAACTTTTCAAACTCAACCTTTTCCTTTGTAAAAAGCTTAACCAGCATTGAACCGCTTACCGACAATGTCTCATTAACGTGCTGATTCAGCTCGTCCTGCTTTTCCTGCGCTTCTGATACTAACATCCAACGTTTTTTACCGACGCTCTTTGTAGGCAGAATCAAAAGCGGCAAAACCAACAGTCCCACAATAGCCAGCCGCCAATCGGTATAAAACAAATAAAATACCGAAACGCCAACCGTCAGCGTATTACTCACAAGCGAAGTAAGTGTTCCCGAAATCACAGAGCTGACCCCGTTAATATCGCTGTTCATTCGGGTAATAATATCGCCCTGCTTTTCGTTGGTAAAAAAAGAGTGAGACATATGCTGCAAATGGTCATACATTTCATTCCGCATATCAAAAATTATTTTTTGCGAAATCCATGAGTTAATATACTGCTCCAAAACCATAATAATCTGTGACGAGGTAAGCACCACAAATGCAAGACCTATAAGCCGAACGAGCATTTTTACACTTCGGCTGTCCGAAATAATTGAATCAACAATTTTACCCGTTATAACCGACGGAAAAAGTCCCAAGACAGCCGATACCGCCAAAGCTATAAACACAAGAATAAAATGCCATTTATATGGCTTTAAATAGCGAAGTATTCTGACTAACAGTTCTTTAGTAACCTTAGGCTTGTTCTTTTTTTCTTCTTCGGTTAAAAAACCTCTCGGTCCTCCGGGAGGTCCCATTGGTCCACGCATACCCGCAGGTGGCGGATTCATAGGTCTCATAGCATCACTTCCGTTATTCAATACTAATCTATTTTATATCATATTTTAATACATTTACAAGAAAAAGGGAATTTTTTAAACAAAATGTGAACAAACTGTGAATTTTAATGATTTTATACAAAAGTTTTCAACTTTTACTTGACAATATAGCAATTTTGCATTATAATAAAGCCAGAAAGAGAAAGGAGGAGTTAAAAAGATGATGAAAGCTGATACTCCACCTGCACATTTTCAGAAATAAATTGAAAGTGGTGATACCCGATGAAGTAAGAACTTAACCCCGAAAAATTATTAACAGGTAAATCTAAAGTTTAGAAGGTCAATCTCAATTTAAACTAACAAGGTTTCCCCTTTTCGGGAAATTTAATATAAAACCCAAAGCGGTGATTTTATGAAAGTGAGATTTCACAGAAATAAATAAATTGTCAGGGTGATTCCAATGTACTATTTTAAAGTTAAGCTCAATTAAAATATAATTTTGTGTGAGTATTAAGTAATTTACAGTCCGAGTGACAAAGGTAAATCAGAATATCAATTATCCGTAGTAACGGTCAGGAATATTTAATTTGAGCAAAAAGAAGGTAAAAATTTAATATGGAAATAATATAAAAACGGCTGTGGTAGAAATCGCAGCCGTTTGTTTTATGGTTTATGTAGTTTATTTTGTGGCGGTTTTCTTTTCCCTTCTGTCCTTTATAAAAACCGGGATATAGAAAATTGCAATAAGCGCCAGAGCCAGACACAAAAGCACCGCAATATAAACATACCAATGCCATATTTCTGTAAGCGCTATGGGTATTGGCGGCACAAAAGTAAAGAACAGATTGGGCATATAATCCACACTTACAAGCGTTCCGCTTTCATATGTAGCTGATGCAAAGGCAGAATTCAAATAAAAAGAAACGAATGACATTATAAGCAATATTTCTATTGTATACAAATAGTTCTTCGACTTAAGCTTTACCTGACTGCACATCGGTATATAAAGACCGAAAATAACCAGCATACAATGATACAGGAAGAACTGGTAAACGTGAGGGATAATAAATGCATTTTCTACGGGATAGGATTGCGGTGGATTGAAAATTGAAGGCAAAAGCAGAGCGAAAAATGCCCCTAAAGTGCAGGTAGGATACATAAACCCGAGGAAAATCTGCCGCATTTTCTCATTTTTAGTAAACCTTACATAGAAAATCAAAAGAATCTGAATGGAACACAAATGCAACGGCATATTTATCGTTTCTATATACGGATAAGCCACCGAACCATCACTCGAAGGTACGATTTGTATAACGCTTAAGGTTTTAATAATCTCGGAAATTACCGAGCCTATACACATAATATCAAGCACCTTATTAAGCTCGGGCTTATATTTTTTTAATAAATAAAGGCTTAATACAATTAAAATCAGGCAGATTATACCCCATATAAGATGATACACGGTAAACATTTTATCTTTTGATACCCACCTTTCGTTCTGTTTTAAAATCTTTTAATCTTCCGTAATAAACATTAACGGAATCGGGAATTTTCATAAAATCCATCGGGTGAACTATACCCTTAAGATTATCCAAACCGTAAATATCGTATTTTTGCAAAAATTCTCTTACAAACTCAGAGCAATAATAACAGTTCTTTTTACGTCTTGCAATCTTTAGTGCCGCAAGATAAATTCCTAAATAATTATAGCCGTATGTATACTTACATTCATACATTGTTTCAAGCGCATCGGTCATTTCCTGATGCATTTCAGTGCTGACATCTAACGCCAGAACTATTACTTTAGTATTATAAAACCGTTTAAATGTACCAAAATTGGCAGATTCGATAACAAATCCACCTATAAAAGGATTGTAAGGATTTACTCGGCCGAAAGAATACATAAGACTCAAATCATCCATAAGACTTATTGAAGCGTGATTATAATCCTTTTTTGTAATTATACGTAAGAGTTTAGAAAGAATTGTACCGGTCTGACTGATTACAATATACAGATGTTTTGTATCATTATTTGTCAAATATATTCTCCCCCTTACATATTAACTAACAATCACCTTATTTGGGTATTATAACCGATTTCGACATTTTTTTCAATAAAAACATTAAAAAACGGTCGGATAACCGACCGTTTGATAGTAGAAATTTAATTAAATTGCCGAAGCAGGTGCGCCGATGTTTGAATACACAATATTAAAGCCGAACTGTGAATCTGCATTTTTTACGAAAAGTGTCTCGCAAACATCATAAACTACCGTACCGCCGTGAGATGCTATCTCAACATTAGTTTTAACGGTAAATGTACCATCC
>JAZQHX010000188.1:0-8313 GCA_045540835.1 Acutalibacteraceae bacterium
TGCATTTCCGCCGAATGCTTCAACGTTATTAGCATAAATAACCTTTGTACCTGCAAGACGACCGTCAACAGCCGCTACACTTAAATCATTTAAGATATTCAGTCCTACAGTTGTGCCTGCATCGTCAGGCTCATATTTTCCTGCTTTAATGGTAAAAGATACACCATCTGTTACAGGAACAGCACTTGTAGGTATAGTGCAGTATAACCTGTTGTCCTCAGCAGAAGAAACCTGATTGGTTTTTCCCTGAACACCATTGTATTCATAGGTAAGTCCTTCATACTTATAACTCCAATCGGTACTTTGATAACCGCTTGTAGTTAAGTACAATACCCAACTATCACCGTTAACACAAGTATTCCTACCGTCTGTACCTGTAAGCGTAACATCGGTATATGCCTCTGCTGCAAAGGAAAGAGTACTAAATGGAACCAGCAATAGAGCGAAAGTCAGAAGAAACGCTAAAACTTTTTTCATTTAAATCCTTCTTTCATATTTTTTATATAAAGAGTTTTTCAAAATAATATTTCTTAGTGCACATTTGAAATATTGTTTATAAAAAACTTTCATATTTAATTACTTTAAAGCTCCTATATCCTTGCTATTGAATATATTCTTTGCAATAAAGCCGAATATAATAAATACAGGAATCATAGTAAGCACAATACCCGCAAACATTAGTGGGTAATCAGAACCGTGAACATCAGCCGTTCGCTGAAGTTGTTGAAGACCCAATGCTATTGTCGGGTGAGTGGGCAAGAAGATATATGCCGTCATATAATCGTTCCAAACAGCAATTATTGACGAAATGATATTTATCGACAAAAGCGGTAAAACCTGCGGATAGTATATTTTTAAGAACACTGTAAACTCCCCTGCTCCGTCTATATAAGCAGCTTCCGCATAAGTAGAGGGTAGTCCTCGGAAAAAGGAGGTGAGTATAAGCATACCTCCGCCAAAAGCACCGGATTGTAAAAGGAATATACCTAAATAGGTATCATACAAATTGAGATTGCTTAAAAATTTGAGCTGAGCACTTGCTCCGCCAATAATCGGAATGGTCATAAGTATGTAAAGAAAAGCTTCAAATTTTGCTCTCCCTTTAAATTCCATTCGTCCAAAAACATAACCTGCCATAACAGGGAATGAAACAGTACAAATAACCGAAATAGCAATCATAACCAGCGTATTTACAAGCATCTGCAACAGATTATTGTTTTTATATTCAAACTCAAATATATCTAAATAGTTTTCAAAATCCCACCTGATTTGCGGCAATCCCAATGCGTTTTGCATAAAGTCAGGTGCAGTTTTAAAGGAATTCATAAGAACCCATATAAATATTCCGACAAAGGTAATTGCAAAAAATACCATTAAGCAATATATGATAATTTTTGCTGTTTTCCATACAAAATTGGTGGGAGTAATTTCATTTTTCATAACCTGATACCCCCTTAAAATTCAACGGCATTCTCAAGCTTATGAGAAATTTTTCTAATACCAATCATAATAGGACAAGCTATTATAGTTACCAGAATACCGTATGCCGCCGCAAGACCGTAATGTCTGCCTGTAGTAAAGTTCAAGATAGAAAGTCCCATAGTGCCTACATTATATCCACCACTATTTTGCGGAACAAACAATAAGGAAGGTAATGCCCAACTGAACACACCTGCTATTCCCAAGGAAATCATAGTGCAGATTGTCGGAGAAGCAAGCGGAAGTATTATAGAAAAGAATACCTTAGGTTCACTTGCACCATCCAATTTTGCAGCTTCAATATAGCTATCAGGCACACGGCGCATACAAGATAAGAAATAAATAATATTAGTAGAAAATCCTGTCCATATACTGAATACTATAATGCTGCTCCATGCAGTTTCTGCCGAGAAAAATCCACCGTTAGGCCACTCTATTCCCAGCATATTAAACAAATAATTTATAGGGCCGTCCGGCTGGAAAACCTGACGGTAAGCCAGCACCAATACAACAGCAGAGGTAATAACCGGTATGTATAGCGTATATCTTAAAACCTTATATCCCTTTACCTGCAAATACAGTAAATAAGCGAAAGCAAGGGACAATGGTGCATTGATAAAAATTACCAATGCCATAAGTTCTACGCAGTGAATCAAAGCATAATATTCAGGTATCGTATTATTTGACGGATTAAACAGATTGAATATGCCCTTGAAATTATCAAGTCCTACAAAATCACCGTTAATAATATCAAAGGTATAGTCACGGAAAGCCATATATATAATGTCAAAATTAAGATACCATTCAAGCAACAAATGAAGTACCGGCCAAGCAAGCATAAGCACTATAAAAATCTTACGCTTGCGTACAACCTCTTTCATACCTTTTGATTTTTTTGTTTCTTTTACCATATTACAAAATTCCTAACTTTTGCTTGAATTCTTGCCAATGAGAAATCTTATAGTTATAATTCCACATGACATAGTTATAAACATTTTCAGTAATTGCAATACCCTTTGCATCTTTAGCAGAAGCAATAGGCTTTAAGGTTTTGGAATCATAATACTTTTTTATACTGCCGTAACCCGCTTGTGACAATTTAGCGTAAGGAAGTGTATCGGAAACAAAGTTAAGCGCTCCAACGCCAAACATAGGATTGGTAGAATATGTTGTGCAAAGAGATTTTGCTTTAACTGCATTCTTGACAAACTCATTTACCTGCTTTGCCCAATTATTGAGTTCAATTTTCTCATCATCACACTCAAAGCAAACAGGTGCCTGAATATTTTCTTCTATTTTTGCCAAAGAAGCTTCAGAGAACATATACTTTAAAAACGCCTTAGCCAAATCCTGTTTCTGTGAGCGCTTAGGAATAAACATAAAGTCCTGAGTATTTATTCCCAAATACTGAACATATTTACCGTTTTCATCTGTAGGAACAGTAACACCGTCTGCACAAAGCGCTTTGCCGTTGTCATCAGTCATAGTGGGAACCGGCATAAAGCCCCAGTTATCAAGATTTTCCATAAGGTCGGTAGACTCTGAATAAAGCCAGCTTCCTGCAGGCACAAACAATGAATGACCTAATAAGAACTGTGTCTGGGATTCTGTGTGATTATAGGAAAGACAGTTAGGAATCGAGCTTGCGGAAGTGATACTGCCGTCAGAGCCCTCTGTCAAATCCAATAAATCCATAATTTTTTGATAACAAATGTAAAAGGCTTCGTCATTAAACATATCAGGATTGGATTGCTGACTGAAAAATTCAGCCATTTTTTTCTCACCGAAATACTGCTGTATCCAAGGCTTGAATAAAAATTCGAGTGTTCCTATACTTCCCGACCATGCCCAAGCCTTTACATCTAATTCTTTACCTGCAGAAGTATAGCTGAACAAATCTTTTTTATCCCCATTTTTAATGGTTGTATTGAGCGCATCGGTAACCTGCTTTAATTCTGCGGTAGTTGTCGGGAAATCGTGACCTTCTTCCCATTTGAGAACATCATGGCAAAGATAATTCATCATTTCTTTATTGTAAGCCATTCCTATAGGTCCCATAGAAAGCGGAAGTATACCGTATCTTTTACTGCCGTCAGACCCCTCAACATAGTAATCCTGAACAACACATCTGTCTGCCAAGGATTTTCCGTCGGAAGAATCGGTATAAATATCGGTAATATCTACTATAAGGTCATTTTTAAGCCAATCGGCCCATTCACTTGTCTGACCGAAATAAACATCTGCACAATCCATAGCATCAGTCGTGAGAATTGTTAACAAATTGGAGTTGACAAGCGCATCAAACTGAACATTGACCGCAATACCAGTTTCGTATGTGTATTTTTCTGCGACTTCCTCTATCCACTCAGTGCCGAGACCATTGGTCTGAATTACAACACTGATACTCTCCCCCGTAAGCTCGTGGGCATTCTTATCACTGCCACAGCCGGCAAAAGCAAATACCAAACTCAAAGTAAGTAAAACTGCAATAAACTTTTTAAAATTTTTCATTTTGTTCTCCTTTAATTACACAATCGGAATTACAAATACGCCCTGTCCGGCACCTATTTTGAATGTATAACTACCATCCTTAAGCGTAATCGTCTTTTCTTCACCGTTTATATATACCAAAGCCTTTGTTGCTTTATAGAAAGAAACGGTTACTTCATCGGTCTTTTTCTCGCTGGGTTCAGTAGCATTTACAAGCATATATCCGTCGAAACCTTTACCGTCCTTAAGGCAACCTATAATTGTTTCTTCAGAAACGGATACATTTTTTATACGTTCGTTTTTATAATCGGCAATCTTACTCAGCACTGCACTCTTTGTTTTTCCTTCTGGAGCAACCGCCATAGTGCCCTGCCAATCAAAGTTAAGCATAACATGATCGAATTTTTCAAGTTCCTTGTTCATTGCCTGTACAGCGTAGTAGCAATCAGTTTTAACTCCCGCTCCTCCGCTTTTTTCAGGCGGCATTACCATAGCATCGTAGAAGGTTTCTGCCGCAGGATCTGTCGTGCCCCAATGCAGCCAATATGTAAAGTAACCAAATTCCTTTACGCCGTAAGCCAAGGCGCTGTATATCTGGAATCCAATATCTTCCTTGGTGCTTATAGTTCTGGCGTGAGATGTTGAATCTTGCTGTCCGGGCTGACCGTAACTGCTACTTTGAATAGTAAGACCAATCTTTGCATTGTTATGTTTTTTTGCCTTTGAAGCAACTAATTCCAAATTTTCATAAAAACTATCCATTATAAAATTCACTTTACGGACACCGTCAACACGTAGCGGATAATAATCGTATGTAAATGAATTCACATTTGTAAGATAAGCATCTATATATTTGGAATATTCTTCACTGGCGTTTTGATTATTAGAGGAGAAACTTACGTGAGCACTACCGTAAATAGGATGAAAACTGCCGAAGAACATAGCATCAGGCTTTAAAGTAAGCAGATAGTCTTTATAAGCTTTAAAGGTTTGGGCAAATTCTGCTTTTGGCTCATCTTTAAAGGAAAAACCACGGAACATTTTATATGTCGAAAGAGTAGATACTAATTTCTGTAAATATTCCTTGTTTTCACTTGAAATTCTGAAATCGTCCGTACTGGTAAAGCGCTCTAAAGGACCTGTATGCACAATTACGGGAATGCCCACTTTTTCAGCCAACTGCATTGTGGTATATAAATTAGTTTCACTAAAATTCTGATTCATTTCCCAATCAGCATTATATTCAGTAAGCATAAAGGTAAAGCCTGCATCCTTATAATCCTTAAACTCCTGCTCATTTATATTGCTCTTATAATTTGCTTTAGATGCATCTAAAGCACCGTTTATTGAATCAGGATACATATAGTTTTCTTTAGCAGGCATACAGTATGCTCCACGCTCAATAGAAGCATTATCTTCATAGGTAGGAGTACCTTTAGTAACCTTGATATCCGGCTCGGTTTCTTTTCCGGCTGAACCACAGCCTGCCACTGAAAGCATAGTGCTTAATGACAACAACATACAAATCATCCTTTTCAAGAGACATCTCTCCTTTTCTTTTTTTTGATTATAGCAAATTAGCAGACCCATATCTATCGTTTTTTTGCAAATATGAACGATTTTTTTTAATTTCTAAATTTTTGCGTTTTATTTATTGTATTTATTACCAAAAAAAGTATTTTTTTCTGCAAATATCCATAAATTATATCAACATCAATTTACAAATATATTGACAAAAAAATTTCTTAAACATATAATTAACATACTAAGCAAAGGGTGTGAAATAATTGGCTGAACTCAAAGCAAAAAATAAATGCATTGAACAAATTCAATACCATAACTTTGAAAGACATATGTTTTCTTTGGAGGATCAGGTTGGTTTCCATTTCAGTGATACCGACTCCACCACTCATGTTCACAACGGGTTTGCTGAATTTTCTCTTATTGTTTCAGGGGAATGGGAGCATATCTTTGAAGGTAAAAAACATAGCCTTACAAAGGATACTTTGATTTTTTTAGGTAACAATACTCTTCATACACTTAAGCCCTGCTCTAAGGGTTGTAATCATTTCACCTTCTTTTTTAAGGAAGAATATTTCAAAAATTTTCTTACCAATTTTTTCCCAAATAACATCAGTCTTCTTACAACAAAATTCAAAGAAGCCATTTTAACGCCAAACGTTTCTACCTTTTTACTTTACGAAGCACATAAAATGATTGGTAGTCGTACTACATATAATCACAAAATCGAATTTCAAAACTATATGCACAACCTTATCTACTTTATGTTTTTCAGTGATAATGTACCATCAGAAACATCCGATTATAATAAATACGGATATTGTCTTCGCAAATATTTCGATAATTACCTGCTTTTAAACGATTCCTTAAAAAATGTTTACAGTATGTTTCCTGTCAGTCCTGCTACACTTATAAAACAATTTGAAAATGAAACGGGTCAAACCATTGCACAGTACAGAAATGACAAGCGAATGGAATATGCATCGGTTCTACTTAAGGATTGGAGATTAACAGTTATAGATGTAGCAAATAAAGTTGGTATATCCTCCCCCAGTCATTTTGCCGCAGAATTTAAAAAGAAATTCGGTGTTTCCCCAAAAGAATTTTCCAAACGTCACGGACTATTAAAATAAAAAGACTGTTTTGGCAGTTCATATCTGCCAAAACAGTCTTTTTTTAATCACATATAACTTCTATTCCATCAGGTGCTGTCCATTCAGTTTTAATACTTCCGTCCTGATTTTTAATGCAACTAACCGTTACAACACCTAAAGGTGTAGGATATTCGCCCTTTGCCCAACTAAGATTTCCAAGGTTTGGTTTTATCTCAATTTTTCTGCAACCAACAGAAAGAATATGTATTCCAAGTACCTCCTCTGCCAAAAATGCGGTAGGAGCAGACGCCCAACCGTGGCATAAGCTATGACGAAATCCCTTGTAGCAGAACGCACCGTTATCACCGTGTACATCACTTTCGCCTTTTTCGGGTTCACGGTCTATAGGTGATGCATTTTTCGCCCATTTTATATCAAAATCCTCCCAGAAGGTTGTAGCACCTAAATTAAGCATAGCGCCATAATATTCTTCCAACACATCGAGCGTTTCCGCCATATCTTTTTTTGAAGCTATTTTTAAAAGATAATAGCTCATAAAGGTCGAAAAACCTTCCGCCCCGCCTGAAAGAATTTTATCTGCCGCCACCTTTTCATCACAGCACCCAGCTAGTGCCGTAACTGCAAGTGTTTGTTTTGCTGTATCAATATCCCATTTTGCATTTTTGAGTATTCGGGTTTTCTCCTTGCACTTTCCTGATATTTCACTTTCATCAAAAAGCCCTGCCAATTGTGAAGCCGCCTCAAGTGATAAAACCAGCAACGCTCTTGAGCCCTGCACACCTGCTTCCGTCTCATTAGTAGGCCAATCGAGAAAATATGTTTCTAAATTATCGCTACCATCATCATTTACAGTATCAATTATTTGTTTTGTTAAGGAAATTATATATTCTTTATTTTCATTAAGAAAAGCTTCATCGCCTGTATAAAAATACCAGTCTCTGACAATAACAAGCCACCATAGCGAGTAGGTTGGGTAAAAATTCATCCAACCGGGAAGCGGTGTAGCATTTCGTATAAAAGAAAGTGTTTTAGCCATAAGCGGTATATTTCCGAAAACGGATTTGACCGTCAGCATTTCGGGGTGCATATCCCCTACCCAAACAAGACGGTCTCTTTTTATACCGTCCCAAATATAATTCTGCAAACATAAATGACAGGTATATGCAGCGGTATCATAAATCTTATTAAGAGTATCATTACTACAGCTAAAGCTACCCAGATACGGAATATCCCTGTAAGCGGCAACCGCAACAACAGACTTAATTGAGAGCTTAGCATTTTTGCCTTTAAGACGGATACAAACGAAACGGAATCCTGTTTCGTTAATAGTTATATCGCAGTATGACGGTAGCATATAATCGGTATCACGTATAGCATGGTCATTTGTAGCATTTTTTCTTCCTACCCTACTTAAAGCTTCTGCAACCGATTCACCGCAGGTTATATGCACCTTTGCAGGCTTGGCGATAAAGGTCAGGTGGGTCAAAATCCTGACAGATGCATTAATTTCTCTACCAAAGTCAAGTAAAAATCCTGACATTTCGCCGCTATCGTCATTTTCTAAGATAACACAATCAGGCTCGCTCAAGCCTATTTGTAAATCCTTTTCCGCTACCAAAGATTCAGCATTTTGAATATTGCCGAATTCTTTTATAACTCTTACCGGAAATATAATTTCCCTTTTTCTTTCATCAATCATATTTTTCCA
>JAZQHX010000189.1:0-10382 GCA_045540835.1 Acutalibacteraceae bacterium
AAGGGTGAAAAACTTGTTTTAAGAACGGATAACAATACGAGCTTTGTTGGTAAGGTTTTTGTTGAGAATTATCTTGTAACCAAATGGGATTATGCCGAGGCAGATGATAAGAAAACCTCTACCACAAATTATTTATTTGAAAGATATGATTATAAAGATGTTTACGGAGAAGAGTACACCAATATTGATGCTTATGATTGGGATGTAACAGCTATTCGTTTGGATCCGACAGATATTACTAAAGTTGATGCGACTTCTGATTTTAATAAAACTTATTTAACTGATGCATATAGCAAATATGCGGCTTGCGGTTCTAATTTTTGCCGTCCCGACTGGGCAAGTGCTACTACAGGAGCCGCATTGAAATATGATATGGCTACAGGTGATATTTATAGCTGCCCTGCCGTTGCATTTGTAACTGTAGACGGTGTTAAAACTTATTATAACTATGGTACACGCTTTGAATTTGTTATTCCTGAAAATGGTAGTGTGGTACTTACTGGCGCTACTGATATAGCTAAAACATATTTTGTTTTAGAAAGATATGGAATTAAAAAGGCAGGCACAAATGATATTGAATATAAAACCGATTGGGCAGCTCCTTTTGTTAGTAGCTCTGTACGCACACGAACCTATGATGTCGGTGAACTTGAAGCAGGAGATACAATTGTATTTGAGGTAGCAACGAATTATATGTCGGGCACAAGAACAAAACAGTTTGATCCTTATACTACAGTTAACAGCCTTAATGTAGCTTTGACCACCTTAAATTCCGCTGCTGACTTTAACGGCGACTTCAAGGCTGACGCTACTGATGCTACCTACTTAAGAAAGGTTCTTTTAAGAAAGGTTGAGCCTGTAGATTTATTGATGTTCAATATCACAGAGGACGAAGTAGTAGACATTCGTGACCTTGTAAGAATCAAAAAGCTTCTTGTGGGATAAATTGTTGCATAAGTCTTGATAGAATAATAGGTTAAAAAACCTTGTTTGTAGGGGAGGGGCTCTGCTCCTCCCGTTGTGGAAAATTGTAATATAATTTCAATCGGGCGGCAGCTTGCCGCCCATACAAAGTATATTAAATATAGATTTATCCGTTTTGGATTACAAAGCTGATAAATATGTTTTTAATATGAAAATAAACTTAAATAATTCCATATAAAGGTGATGAATATGTTGAATTGGACAACTGCTAAAATTAGAAATAGCTGTGCGAGACTAACAAAACGGAGCGTTTCGGTATTGTTGGCAGTATTGCTTATGGTGGGAACATTTGCAATAATACCGTTTATGGCGAGTGCGCAGGATTCACTTACCGTGAATTATCCGCTACTTCGTGAGGTTACCGACAAAGGTCCAAACGGTAACAATTGGAGCTATTCGGTGCACGATTATGCCGAAAAGCCTGATTTTAAAACATCAAACACCGATTTTTCTGCACCCAAAGCAGAGATTTTAACCGACGGCGTAAAGCTTACTTGGTCGGCTTATAGCGGTGCTGATAATTATACTGCTAATATTTATGACGCTACAAATGCGAAAATAATCGAAAAAACAAATATAACGTCTACCGAAATTACAATTCCCTCAACCGAATTGGAGATGGGAAGCTATCAGGTGCAGTTGATTGCTTTTTCGGGTACTGATGAGCTTGCCGCTTCTATGGTGAGACCCTTTGAGTATAAAGCGGCTGTAACCGAAGCTGACCTGCTTACAAATTTAGGCGGTAATGTTCAGTCGGGTGGCGGAAGATTCTGGGCAGACGAAGCGAATGACAGCGTTGCTCTGAGTAATGCCCCCGTAAGCAAGCTTCACGGTCACACTTTAAATAAATCAGCCTGTTTCTGGTTTAATACTATCGGAAAAATGCCTGCAAATACTCAGGCTGTGGCTTTCTGGTACAGCCAGAAAATGCCGGCTGACGGTTCGTATTACGCTTTAAAATTCCAACTTTCTTGGCAATCTCCGACGGGTTTGGCTTATTCAAGTACTGCTAATGCATATTTCATTTCTGCCGATAAGGTACATACTGCAAATGTTATTTCAAGTGGAAGTTCGGCAGGCTATACAATTCTTGATTCAAATTCTAAAAATGGTGACTATGTTGAGGGTTGGGTAGTATTTCCGCTCAGCAACTATAATGATGCATCAAAAACAAAGCTTATAAATGCGGCCAATACCAATTTGCGTATTTACTGGGCTACCGAGAAAACATTGGTTAAGGCTGACGGTAGTATAAACAAAACCGCTACAAACGGCGATAACCGACGCCACTATGTATCCGAGCTTCACGCAATAAGCGATACGGAAGCTTTCCTTAATCTTTATAAGGGTGAGACTGACAACTCCTACGCAGCTTCCGCTCAAACCGATTACGAATGTGACACATATAGTGGTTTTGGCGAATATTACAGCAAAAATTCCGCAGAAAATAAATATAAATTAACCGCAAACTCTGCAGCATTCACTATGACCGACAATTCTATAGGCACAAAGGGTATGCGCCTTGAGTTTACAGCAGACAAGGCCGGTTATTACGATTTATCTCAGAAATTAGCAGTTGAGGGTAATGCCACCGCAAAGGGAGATGTTTTTTACAGAGTTTTAAGGGTTAGTGACAATAAAACTGTTTATCCAAAGAGCGGTGAATGGAAAACCGTATCTGTAAACGGAACTAATCCTACCGTTAAATTAAATGCTGCAACGGTTTATCTTAATAAGGGCGACAAGGTAAGAATTGAAGCTTACGCAAAACTTGATTCAGGTGATAAGCTTACAATAAACATCGGCAATCCTACCGCTACCTTGAGTGATTTTGTAAATGCGGGAACGGGTGAATATGTATCATATAAATCGTATGATTATTTCTTATCTGCACGTGATGTTATTACACCTTATTATATAAATGACCGATTTGAATTCCATATGCTCGATTATACTTCCAATATGACGAATCCTAAGCAAATCGAGTTTGCAAAGTATAATAAGAGCTGGTCGAACTGTCTTTATTATAATACGGGAACTCCTATAATAGGCTTCTGGGGCATGGGTGGAACCGATGCTCAAAAGCGTATTAAATTTAAAGCGGCGGCAGGTCACGGACCGCAGATTACATATAATGTAGGTGAGAGCGGATACCTTGACATTTTTGTTCCGATTGCTATGGAAAATACATCTGAAATAGATGTACGTGTTATGAAAAACGGTCAGCAGTTGTGGCCGCAAAGCGGTTTTGCTACCGTGAACAAATGTGATATAAGGCTTAATACCGTAGCTGAAATCGGAGACAAGATTAAGATTCAGTTCCATTCAAATTCCGATACCGAGATTGGCGGTTTTACCGATGCAATCTTCTCACATAGCGATACTGCTTTCAAAAATGCTACAGACTCGGAAGTTTATTCACCGCTCTGGGAACGACCCTTCAGCTATAAAAACAATTATAGTGGTGACTATGGCGAAACACCTGCTTCTATTTTCAGCTTCGGTTATACTGACGGTGTAAGTATTATACCAATGAATGCCTTTGATTCAAAAAAGGATAATTTCCTTTATAATAAGGATAAGCCTGAATCGGGTTATAGTTTTAAAAAGGACGATATTACTTATACAATTACCGATAAAACAAGCGGAATGGCACTTTCATTCTTTGCTCCGTATACAGGAAAGTATGATCTTTCTACCGCTTTGAAGGTGGTATCCGGTAGCGGAGATACAACCTTTAAAATTATGGTGGGTGATACGATTGTATGGCCCGAAAGCGGAAGTGCTCACGAATTTTCCGCAAAGCCGGGAATGACAATTGATATTCCCGCAATTCAGCTCGATTTGAATTCGGGCGATACCGTAAAATATATACTCACTTCTAAAGCAGAAAACGGAACAAAGTTGGTTGTTAATTTCGGAACTCCTGTTATTTACAGATTTGCAAATTCCACCTATTCGGGTTCTGAAACAATTGACATTTACACTCCTTATAAATTTACCGCATTTGAAAACGGCAAGGTGAGTGACAGAAAAGCGGCGAATTCGAGATTTGAATATATTTTAACTTCGGCTGACGGTAAGGAAAATGTTGCAAACATTTATAACACAGCCGAAAAAACCGTAACCTATAAAAATTCAGGCTTTAAGTTTGCGGATACTTCTGCTGTTACGGTGGATATTAAGGATTCTGCCTTGACACACGTTATACGCTTCACCGCTCCGAGAGATGTTACCGGCAAGCTACGGTTCGAGCTTAGCGGTGCGAATAACGCTCAAATCAGGCTTACTAAAAACGGCAAGCAGATCTGGCCCGAAAGCGGTTGGCAGGCAATAAGTAATGCGGTTGTTCCCGTAGAGCTTGATGCTTCCTATCAGAAGGGCGATAAAATTGAATGGCAGGTAAAGGCAGATGCGGCGGCTAAAGTAGAGCTTGGAGTACCGAGCATTACCGACGTTTATCACGTAACCGATTATAACGATACGACGGTATCGTATCAGGCACTTTATGGTAATCCCTTTAGCGATAAAGAGTTTAGCGGCGAGTATAAGAGATACAGTAACGAAGCGTGGTTATACGATATAGCCGATGTTACCGACCTTACTGCGGTTGATTATATTGTTCCCGATAAGTACAATTCACAAAACGATAAGTACTTATATAACGAGAAAACCCAAACGGGTTACTATTTTAAGAATACACTTGAAGCCGAACTTAAAAACAGCGATAGCGGTAAATACGGAATTTCTTTAGGCTTTAAGGCTCCGAGAACTGATGCGTTCGTATTCCGTACTGGTCTTAGAATTGCTACCGAGAATGCTACTGCTAAGCTTTATGTAAGACTTATAAAGAACGGCGATGTGGTTTGGTGCGGCAATTCTGACAGCGGCTGGTACAGCAATACGGCAGTTTCGGGTATTGATGTTAAGATTCCGCTTAGCGAGCTTGAGCTTAACAAGGATGATATTGTAAGACTTGAAATTTATGCCGAGGAAATCACCGTCAATACCGAATCGGCTGAAAAAATCAAAATTTCTTTGGTTTCTCCCGAGCTTTTCAGCGAGGCGGCTAAAGCGGTAGCAGACCCTAATATAGAAGCAAAGGTGCTTTACGCTTACGAGGAATTCCCTTATTACTCAATTGCATACACCGGCAAATATGCTCCTATGGAAAACCGTTGGAATTATGAATTTGCTACCTTCGGAGAGAGTGTGGAAAAATTCACTCCCGATTATTATGACGGTAAAGAGGTTGACCTTTACAGCAGTAATGTAGCCGATACACCGCACTATAAGTTAAAGACTAAAACGGTTGTTCTGACACCTGCTGTTGATAACGCAAAGGGTATAAATCTCAGATATACTGCCGCTGTTGATGCCGAGACGATTTTCCAGGCTGTTTCTCGAATTACTGAAGGCTCAGGAAACGGAAATGTTAAGTTCAGGATACTTAATAACGGCAAGACCGTTTGGCCTGCTGACAAGGATTGGGAAATCCTGACGGCACAGTGGAGTGAATCTGCAATTACGGACAGATTGAGCCTTAACCTTAAAGCAGGGGACAATGTAGAAATTCAGGTCTTCGCAGAGCCGACAGAAAATTCAAGCGGCAATGTGACGGTTACCCTTGATACATTTGCGGCGGTTGTATCCTATAAGCAGGCAAGTAAAAATGTGTATAATTTAAAGGGTGAACAAACCGTTCCACAGCTTGACCCCTTCTGGAGCTATGAATACACAATTGACCCCGTTAATATAAACTGGAAACGTGCAACACAGTTTGGCAGTGGTTACCATAGTATACCGAGTGCGGCATATAACGGTATAAACCCCGGTTCTGCGATATTTGGTCTTACCACTTGCAGCGGTCTTACCAAGCTTTGCGAAGAAGCAGGCGGCACAGTTCCGATTATATCGGCAACCCTTAATATTCCTAAAGACGGATTCTATAAAATGAGTGCCGACAAGGCAAGAATTTACGCTTCGGGCGAAATGACACCTAAAATCCGAATTACTGTAAACGGTGAAAAGGTTTGGCCTGAGGATAAGAAATGGGAAATAGTTGAACAGCCGGTTGACAGCTTTGCTAATATGGTTTTAGAGCTAAAAGCAGGCGATAAGCTCCGTTTTGAGGCTACTGCTGAAGAGGATTACTCTACCTTTAATACCCTCGACAGATTCCGTATTATGTGGGCGTTCGGTGTCTCCTATTCCGAATGGGATATTGTTTATACCGAAACGAATGATATATTCAATATGCTGACTCCGAGAATGCACGAGTTTTACTTAGGTCTTGCAAAGAAAAAACAGATTCAGTTTGACGAGGACTACGATAAGCACTTAGCTGAATCGCTTCTTCCTGACGATGAACCCGAGGAAATACCCGATACGCCTGTTGACGAGTATGTTCCCGATATAAACATCGATAACAATACCGAAAATAACGAAGGCGAATGGGTTGAGGGTACGGAAGACCAAATAATTGTAAGACCAGGTAAGAAGATAAAGCTGGTTAAAAAGCTTGTCAATAATAACCTTACACTAATTATAATAATCATCTGTGTTGTGGCTGTTGTTTTAATTGCGGCAATTGTACTCTTGATTATTCTTCACAAAAAAGGTAAAATAAACTGGTTCAGAAGGCGTAATAAAAACGCTGTGAAACAATAAAAAATAGTGAGGTATGTTTATGAAAATCAAATCCATTTTTGCGTCTGTACTCGCACTTTGCCTGATGTTCGGTGCTGTTGGTTGCGGTGCTACCGAAACTACGTCTGAAGTTTGGGTTGACGGTGAGGACACGATAGAGGTTATCGAAGGTCAGGAAGGCTATTATAACGAGGGCGAAGGAAACTCCGCTTCGGGTAATAAGGGCAATAATGCTTCCGGAAATAATCAGGGCGGAAACGACAACGCTTCAGGAAATAATTCCACTACCGCAGGCTCAGGCAAGGGCATGGGCGGAGCTAAAGTAATTATTTCTACTTGGGGTGGAAGTCCCGTTCCTGCATCTACTTCTCCTACATATTCAACCTATACCAAAAAGGTTAAGGATATTGAAACAAAATACAACTGTAAGATTGATTACAAGGTAGTTGTAAATGCGGTTGAATACAAGAATGCCTTTACTTCGGCTTCAATGTCGGGTATTAAGTATGCCGATATTGTACACTTGGGTTCAGGTTGGGTATTCCCCCAGCATTTAAGAAACGGATTTTTGCACCCACTCGATAAGTATGTTGACATAAATGACGTGGGTTGGGATCAGAATCCTATGAAGCAGTCGGTTGTAAACGGTAAGCATTATATTCTCTTTACTGCTAACAACTTCAACGGTATAAGCGGTATCTACTTTAACAGACAGGTATTTAAAAAGTTCGGTGTTAAGGATCCTTCAACCTATGTTGCAAGTAACAACTGGACTACCGCTACCTTCTTAGAGCTCGCTAAAAAGTGTACCGGTACTAAGGACGGCGTTCAGTACTACGGCTATACACTCGCCAAAAGTGGCCCCGGTGGCTGGGGCTCTATCTTCGGTGGTAAGCAAATTCAAAAGGTAAACGGCAAGTATGTTTATAATCCCGATAAGAAGTTTATAAACGGTATTCAGTTCGCACACGACCTTGTTAATAAGCACAAGGTTTCGGGTGAAGGCTGGGATCAGGGCAGAGTTGCTATGATTTCGGGCGCTACCTGGGACGGTAATGACGTTGCCGCAAACGTTGGTGGCGAGAATGTAGGCTGGACCTATTTACCAAAGGGTCCCGGTGAAAAGGATTATTACTGTGCATATTCTTCTTCGGAATGCTGGGGAATCCCCTCTGCAGCCAAGAATCCTGAGGTTTTATCTAAGATTATGGTAGATTATATCTATCCTTCCAAGACCGGTAACACAGTAGAAGCTAAGACAGAGCAATATTTCTATGATGCTACCTCTTTCAACACTGCTGTTCAGGCTATAAAGAAGGCACAGAAAAATTCTGAGCTTACACCTACCTATGACTTTATTTCGACAGGTATCGGTTGGAATGACTACGGTTTAAAGGATAAGAAGTCACCTCAGCAGTACATTGCTTCAGTAAAAGCTCAGGCTCAGGCAGAGCTTGACGAGGTATGGAAGCAGAAATAATTTTGTAAACCATTATTATTAAATTGCTCCGCACCCGAAAGGGTGCGGAGCCGTAAAAAGTAACAAATGCTTTAAGAGCTAAACGGAGGAATACAAAAAATGAAGAAACTTTTTTCATCGGGCTTGGCATTTTTAATGCTGCTTACGGTAAGTTTTACGGCAACAGCCGACTCTACTACCGTGCCTTATGATAATTATACATATTCAGCCGGCGGCTCTGTAATTGTTTCCCCGCAGGCATATTTACCCGAGAAGGTAATTTACGGACACGATTTAGGAATAAACGATTTCAAAAACGCAACCGATATTGATTGCGATACGGACGGTTCACTCTATATACTTGACGAAGAGGATAACAAGATAATTGTTTTAAACCGTGAATTTGGATTAGACAGAACAATAAACATAAAACAAAAATTGAAGGACGGCACAGCTATTGCCGTTACCGATGCGCAGGGCATCACCGTAGATAAGGACAAAATCTACATTTGCGATACCGAAAACAACCGTGTGCTGGTGCTTAATAAAGCAGACGGAAAATACATAAATACGATAACTACTCCCCAGTCGAAGGCTTTGGAGGACGACTTTATTTTCAAACCCAAAAAAGCCGCAATAGATGATGAAGGGAATTATTATATAGTAAGTGAGGGTACCTTTGAGGGTATTGTTAACTTAAATGCAAATGGTGAGTTTTTAGGCTTTTTTGCTACTAATGAGGCTACCGCCTCTGCTTGGGAGCTTTTCTGGAGAAGATTTTCTACCGTTGAGCAGAGAAAAAAGTCAATACAGTTTGTGCCGCAGGATCTTTCAAGTGTTGATATGGACGAAGCAGGCTTCTTTTTGGTTACAATGGTAACGGCGCATAACAGTTCTATGGTAAAGCGAGTTAATCCGGGCGGAAACGATGTTATAAGAAATACTACGGGGCTTGGAATAATAGGTGATAAGGCTTCGGGATCTGCTGAAGCGAGCAGCTTTATTGATATAACCTCTGGAAAATACAAGATTTACGCCTGCCTTGATATAACAAGGGGCAAGGTTTTCTGTTATAATAATGACGGCTATCTTTTGTATACATTCGGAAATATTTCGGGTCAAAAGGGCGGTTTTGCAGTACCTTCGGCTATAACCTATCTTGATGACGAGCGTATTGCCGTTCTGGATTCGAGGCTTAATTCCATTACGGTATTTGCTCCGACAGAGTATGCGAAAAACATCAACAAAGCGATTGACCTTAATAATCAGCTTAAATATGATGAGGCTGTAACCCAATGGCGTGAGGTACTAAAATTCAATCAGAATTACGAATTTGCGCAGAATATGATTGCTACGAGCTATTATAATTCGGGCGAATACGACAAAGCACTCGAATATTTTGAAAAGGCGCATAATAAGGAAATGTACTCCGTAGTTAAGGAGGCTATACGTAAGGATTGGCTTAATGCAAATCTTACTAATATTGTTATAGGAATTGCAGTTCTTATACTGCTTTTATATGTTGTTAAAATTATCAAATGGAGAAAAAATCCGTCTAAAAAAGTAAAAGAGGAGGAGTAAAGATGAGTAAGATTTTACAAGGACTAAAATTTACATTTTACATTTACTCCCACCCGTTTGACGGTTTTTGGATTATGAAAAGTGAAAAAAAGGGTAATCTGCCGACTGCGTTTGCCCTTTTTGTGCTTATGGTTTTTACTACCGTTTACCGCATAGTAGGACCCGGTTATCTTTTTGAAAGTGCTACCTTGAATCAGTTCTCCCCCTGGATACTGGCTTTGGTACTGGCGGTGCTTATATTGCTTTACTGTATATGCAACTGGGCGCTTACAACACTTATAGGCGGAAGTGCAAACATATCCCAGATATTTATGGCGGTTATGTATGCTCTTACCCCTATAATGCTTTTTAATGTTCCGGTTACAATTCTTTGTAACTTCTTTGTTTTAAAGGAAGCTACATTTATAACCTTTTTTACGGTGCTTTCGTTTATATGGGCACTGTTTTTGATGCTGGTTTCCAATAGTGTAATACACGAATTTACATTCCTTAAAAGCATTATAACCTTTATTGTTACACTTGCAGGAATGGTATTTGCCATTATTTTGGGACTTTTCTTTTTCTATATTGTTCAGCAGTTTTTTGTATGGCTAGGACAGATATTCAAAGAACTGTCTTATAGGTTTTAATCGACGGGAGAAACAAAATGAAAAAAATTATATCTTTAATTTTAAGCGTAATGCTGTTTACAACTTGTTTTTCCTGCAAT
>JAZQHX010000190.1:0-20145 GCA_045540835.1 Acutalibacteraceae bacterium
CAGATATTTTGATACCGCCTACTTCTATACAAGTATTAAGCTTGACAAGTCTGCAAGTAACAGAACAATCAAAATTGGTGCTTGTGAGGAGTTGGTTTATGAGGTTACAATACCAAAAACAGAAGAATATACTACCGTTAAGATACCGCTTAAAAAAATTGCAACATCTGCATCAATAGATTATATAAGAATATATCTTGATAATCGGAAAATCGGTGAATCAATTTATGTTGGAGAATCGTTTGTTTTCAGCAAAGAAATTAACGGAACGGTAAATGATGCCTGGTCGCAGATTCTGGATATCAGCGGTTATACCAAGAGTGAAACTAATACATTGTTGGGTAAAATCGGAGATACTGAGGGTGTAATTAATCCATGGTGTGAAAATATGGATGTCATAGGGGATAGCGTTGTGAACTGGGATTTAGCCTGGTATTATTCATTCCAGAACATGTCACCATATATTCTAATCCCAAAAGAAGATCTAATGGGCAAAGAATATTTCACAACTTTTTTTGCTGAAGAACTCGATAAAAAAATAGATATTACAGATTATGTAGATACGGGTTATATGGAGTTTTACATTTACTGTGATACCGATGGGATTGAGGTTCCTTTTTCTGTAGAAGCTTCGGGACATGACCCAAGAACCTTTGCTACCTTTAAGGTTAAATATGATAAAGCAAAGGCGAGAGAAGACGGATATATGCAGGTTCGTATACCTTTTACATACTTTGCTGATTCGGGACTTAATTTAGATGAAATTTGCCGTGTGACCATAAAGGGAACACAAAGTTCACTTTATTGCGACTACTTCTTGCTTTCGTCATTCCGTTTCTATACTAATCTTGCGGATATTCCCGATCCTGAGCCCATTGTTGAGCCTGAACCCGAACCCGAAAGAGATCTACCGTTAGAAATTGACAGCAGTATTCTTGATGCAAAATTAGATAAAGAAAAGATGATTCTTTATGTTCCCGGTGGTACAAAGATTTGGGAAATATTATCGGCTTTAGTGTTTGATACAAATGAAACATATGTAGATTTTAGTGACGGAAAATCTATAGAAGATGAAAACACGGTAGTAACCGAGGATATGGATATGATTGTATACCGCCGAGGATATATGCTTGCGAGCTTTGACATAAAGCTGGTTACAGAAGAAACATCTAATTTTGGTACCTTTATAAGTAACAATATTATATGGATTTCATGTGTAGCTTTTGGTGTTATTCTTTGTATAGGTGTTACTATAGTTATTTTCATAAAAAAGAAAAAAGTAAATAGGGGGATAAAATAATGAAAAATTTCAAAAAAATTGTTAGTCTGTTTTTGGCTTTAATGCTCACTGTCGCTGTAGCCGGTTGCGGAAATAATGCCGATGTACCGCCTGCTTCCGACAAAGAAAGCGATACTTCAAGTAATGAAAGCACAATAGATCAATCCAGACTCAAGGATTTAAAGGGCAGAACTATTACCTATGTTGCTTATTGGGATGCAACTGATCGTAACAGCAAAGACGGTAAAATGATGGATGAGGTGGAAGAACTCCTTAATTGTAAATTGGTTGAGCGTAAAATGACAGATTATAAAGCACTTTATACATCTATTCTGGCAGGCTCTCCCATAGCAGATTTGTTTTCTCCTCAGGAACAGACGGGATTGACTCTTGCAAATAAGGGATATTTATTAGAACTGGATACACTTTCTAATTTTGACCTTTCTGCCGACTGTTGGGACAAAGCCGCATTAAAAGAAAATACTCTTAACGGTCATGTTTACGCAATATCCCGTAATCCCCAGATAAGAAGAGTTTTAATGTATAACAAAACTATGTTTGAAAAGAACAATTGGGAAGATCTTTATTCGTTACAGGAAAGCGGAAAACTTGATTGGGATAAATTGACCGAGATTATGAGTAAGGCAGCGGTAGTAAGCGGTAATGATGTTACAAGATACGGACTGGTGCCTATATACTCAATAGAAGATTTTGGAAGGGAAATGCTGTGGGCTAATGGTGCGCAGGTGTTATCCCGAAAAGGCGATACAACTAATTTTGATTATACCCTTGAAAATTCTATGGCAACAAATGCGCTTAATCAACTCAGAAGTTGGGTGTTGAATAAAGGTTATTTATATGACAGCGCAAATTACGGCTGGGATACCGGTCGTCAGGTATTCTATTCCGGTAAAGCAGCCATGGCTATTGTGGATTATAATCAATTTGTTGAGGTCAGCTCTAATGCAGATTTCGATATAGGCATGTGCTTATTCCCACACGGACCTGACAGTAAAAATGATTTGGTTGCATTTAATGTTTCACCGATATGTATTCCTAAAAACGTTAAAGACCCTGAAGATGTTGCGCTTTTCTGGGATATTCTGCTTGAATATAGAAATGAAAGCGTATACGAGGTTAAAGAGGAATATTATGATGCAATGCCTGACGCAAGCGTTAAAGCAACAATCGAAAAATATATAACCAATACGCAAAATGGTAAATATGTGTATGATTATGGTATGCATATGTCCATTGTTACTGACAGTATAAAGAAGGTTGCTTACGGTGAAACTACTGCCGCTGCTGCACTTTCAAGTATAAAGCAGCAAATAAATGCTAATATTCAGGATTTCTGGAAATAATATATGCTTTTGCCCATTTAAAACGAAAGGGAAAAAATAATGAAAAGAATCTTACCTTTTATGCTGGCGTTGGTTATGGTTTTTCTGTGTGCTTGTGAAGAATCAGAATCAACCGCAAACAAAGAGACCTCGGTTAAAATTGGTGAAAATTATTATGTTTTTGGACCTGAAACAGAGCATCCGGGTGTTGTAGAAATGGATGCACATTATGTAATGGTGGCAAAGGATAAACGGAATCGTGAATTGAAGGCAGAAAATATTGTTATAAATTGCGATAATAAAAACATTAAAATCAACGGTAATATTTTAACAATACCTTATGCGGTTCGTTCTTCGGGAGAAAAATTGAAGGTTTCAATGTACGATAAGGAGCACCCAAACCGCACCGGTGAATTTACGTTTGATTTTGATGTGCAGTTTACTGATAAACCAACCTTCAAGGATGATTTTAATACATTGGATTCCAATATATGGAAGGACGATTTTTATCCTGACCGTATGCCGGTAGAGCAACTTAATTGCGAAAACGGTGAGCTGGTTATGTTTGCTGATACAGATACAAAAGAAATTGAGCTTTCCACAACAGGCACTTTTAATCAGTCTTACGGCTCTTTTTCTGCAAGGATTAAAATGCCAAAGAGTGGGCTTTCCAATGTTGCTTTCTGGCTTTGTACCGAGGCAGGTGTGAAGTATCTGAAAAATGTTCAGCGACCAAGTGAAAGCGGCGGAGAAATAGATGTTGTTGAATATTTCCCCACTTGGGGTCCAAATAAAACTTCGTGTTCTGTGCATTGGAATGGTTGGTCTACTTATCATAGTTATGTGACAGAAGAACCTGAAGTTGAGCAAACCCTTAGCGGTGAATGGCATATTTATTCGTGTGTCTGGACCAGCACGGCAGTTTATTTTTATTTGGACGATCAGCATATTTCGACATATACAGGTGACGGTGTAGGTCCTGATGCCGGTCCTATGCAGATACTTATACAGCATTCTAATCCTAAGAAGGATGATGTATGGGGAGGAAAATATAATCCCGAAGAATTACCTAATGAATCCAGGTGGGATTATGTGAGGGTTTACGGACTTGTAAGCGAATAATATTTTTCTGTGTTCTGCTCGGCTGGGCAGAACACAGTTTTATGAATGGTTAAACGATAACCATTAGAAAGGAAGAAGATAATGAATTTATTTGATTTTTTTAAACAAAGCCGATTGGTAAGGAAAAGAGAGATTAAAGGTCTTTATTTTGTATTGCCGTTTATAATCGGTTTTTTCGGTTTTGTCTTCTTCCCAATGCTTCAATCTCTTATTTATAGCTTTAATGATTTGAAATTTGAAGGAAAAGTATTTCTCGATTATGTTGGAATTGATAATTATAAGCGTGCATTCCTGATTGATACTGATTTCCGTGAATTACTTGTAGAATCTATCACAACTATGCTTGTGAATGTTCCTGTAATTATAATTTTCAGTATGCTCGTAGCAGTTTTTCTGAATGGAAAATTTCCCGGTCAAGCTACCTTTCAAATGATATTTTTTATTCCGGTAATAGTATCTGCAGGCATTATACCCGAATTGTTTGAAAATGATATTGTTCGTCGGACAATCATCAACGCCTCATCAATGACAGGTGATGATACATCAATTTTTAATGCCAGCTTAATAGGAAATTTATTTATGCAGATGAATTTACCGAGTAAATTTGTTGAGTACATAATGTATGCTATTACAAATATCTTAGATGTAATAAATTCCTCCGGTATTCAGATACTTATATTCCTGATTGCGCTTAAAGCCATACCTAAATCATTGTATGAAGCATCAAGTATTGAGGGGGCAACTATATGGGAAGGATTTTGGAAAATAACATTTCCAATGGTATTGCCGCAATTACTTGTCAATGTTGTGTATACAATAATTGATTCTTTTTCAAATAACGTGAATCCCGTTATGAAGGCTATAACAGATTACAATTTTGGTAAATTTCAATTTGGATATGCCGCTTCTTTGGCGTGGACATACTTTTTGATAGTTATTATTGTACTATGCGTATTTATGCTTTTAATCAAAAAGATGATTAAGCATTATAATTAGGGAGGGAGTCAAGTTGAAAATAGATTTAAAAAAGAATTCTAATAAGTTACTATTGAGTGCATTTCGTTATCTTATACTAACCGGACTCAGCTTTCTTATAATTTACCCTCTTGTAATTACAGTGCTTATTTCATTTATGCAAAGCTCCGATATTTATGATTCTGCAGTAAGGTTCATTCCGAAGAGTCCCACTTTGCAGAATTATGCAGATGCATCTATTTTTCTTGATTATTGGAACTCAACAGGACTTTCAATTCTATTAAATGTCATTCTTTGCTTAGTTGAAATGGCATCGTGTCTTTTAATAGCCTACGGTTTTGCCAGATTTGAGTTTCCCTTTAAAAAAATATTATTTGGTTGCGTAATTCTTACCCTTCTTGTGCCATACAGCATATATTTTGCACCGCTTTATTTTCAACTGCAGAGTTACGGCCCGTTTGGATGGAATCTTTTGTCTACACCATTGCCGATGTTTTTGCTTTCTGCCACAGGCGTAGGACTAAAGGATGGTCTCATTATATATATAATGTGCCAATCTTTTAAAGGTTATCCTAAGGAACTTGAAGAGGCGGCTTCTGTTGATGGTGCAGGTGCTTTAAAGGTGTTTACAAGAATAATGCTACCCGGTGCAGCTGCAGTTTTTTTCACTTGCTTTATGTTTGCATTCGTATGGAAATGGACAGATCCTACGTATTCTGAATTATTCTTCCCGGATACGGAGTTTATTTGGTCTAAACTTGCAACTATCAATCAACAGTTTGAACTCGCTGAAGAAATGCGTTCAGATTATTATTTAAGGGCAATACTGAAAAACGCAAGTATTGTTATGTATATATCTCCTTTGATGTTGATATTTATGTTTACCAAACGTTTTTTGGTTGAAAGTATAGAAACAACGGGTCTTGTTGGATAGGGTAACAAGCTCGAATAATCCGAACCTGATTTTGGAGGAAGTTATGTTAAAAAACAAAAAGAAAATTACCTCTATAATTGCTGTTGTTATGGCTTTGTTAGTAATAATAGGTGTTTTTATAATCCTATCTGACGATGATAAACCTACAGTTTTACCTGATTTGGAAGAGGCTGTCGGACAGATGGTTGGCACTTCTTCTGTCATAGATTATGATACATATATTAAAACTTACAATGAAACTTCAAGCATTGATAATGAAATTTTATTAAATCAAAACGTTACTATAAAGGAAGGGGAAGATTATACCTTTTCGGTCAAGGTGCCGGAATGTCTTACCTCGATAAAGATGATTTATAAAATAAACTCTGATAACAGCGGCGATGCTTCTTGCAGTATAACTATAAATGGCAATCGACCATTTCGTGAGGCAAATGAGTTCGTGCTTAAGCGCAACTGGATGTCAGGAGAAAATACGGGCGATGACAGAGGAAATGAGTATACCGTTCCACTTATAGAAAGCGAAGAATGGCAGACGGTGAAACTGTCTGATTCAACGGGTTTTCATACTGAACCATTTAAATTTTACTTTAAAGACGGCAAAAACAAAATAACTTTTACGGCAACCAAGGGAAATGTTGAACTTAAAAGTATAATACTATTTCCCTATGAAGCATCAGAAACTTATGAACAATTAAGTGAGAATTATTCTTCACTTTCTGATAATGATATAGTACCTATAACCTTAGAGGCAGAAAAGCCTTATCTTCGTACCAATGCCTCAATTACTGAATTATGTGATCGGAATTCTCCTGTTACAACACCGGTATTTGGCGGTAAACAGGTATGGAACAGTATTGGTGGTTCGGGTTGGAGCAGAGTTGGTGAATCTGTTTCGTGGAAAATAAAAGTTGACAAAAGCGGATATTATACTTTGTCGTTCAGGTTTAAAAACAATTTTGTAAGCGGTTTGTCGACATATAGAAGATTGCTTATTGATGGTGAAATTCCGTTTGAAGAAATGGAATCGGTGGCTTTTAAATATGATACGGGCTGGCAGAGTAAAAAGTTATCAGATGATGATGGAAATCCCTACCTTTATTATTTAACGCAGGGAGAACACCTATTAACTCTTGAAGTAACCTTAGGTGAACAGGCTAAGGCGCTTAATGTGGCACAAAAATCCTTATCACGTCTTAATGAGGCTTATAGAAAAATTCTTATGGTAACCGGTGCTACACCCGATAAGTACCGTGATTATCAAATAGAGAAAAATCTTCCCGATGTATTAGAAATTTTCAAAGAACAAAAACAGGTTTTAGAAAACCTTACAGATTGGCTGTATATAAAAAATGGCGGCAAAGTGGAAGGTAGCGCCAAGTTAGATGAGATTATTATAAGACTGAAAAAATTTCTGAAAGATCCTGAAATTATACCTGAAAATTTAACTGTTTTTTCAAGTGATCTTACGGGACTTAGCGATTGGATACAAAGCTCTACATCGCAACCTTTAATAATTGATTGTGTTCAGTTGTTACCCAAAGCTGCAGCATCAAAAACAGCCGAAGCAAATTTCTTTAAAAAGTTTGTTTACGGTACAAAATTATTCATCAAATCTTTTGCAGATGATTACGGTGTTGTAGGAAGTATACATAAAGATGAAGAAGCGGTTGAGGTTTGGATTACTTTAGGCAGAGACCAATACCAGATTTTAAAAGAGCTTATAGATAATGATTTTACACGAAATACCGGAGTGGGTGTTAATCTTAAGCTTGTTTCAGGAGGTATTTTGCAGGCTACCGTTGCAGGAATTGAGCCGGATATCAGCCTGTTCGATGCTGAAGGTGTGCCAATGAACTTTGCTGCACGTGGGGCTTTACTTGATTTATCTGAATTTGCAGATTACAGGGAAGTTTCCAAACGTTTTGCACCGCAGGCATTGGTGCCTTACACCTATGACGGTGGTGTATATGGTTTGCCTCTTACGCAGACCTATAATGTTATGTTTGTTCGTGACGATATTCTGTCCGAAATTGGGCTTATGGCACCTGAAACATGGGACGATTTATATAATTGTCTTACCATATTGCAACAGAATAATATGGAATTTGCATTTCCAAACAGCGGAAGTGTAAGCGGTTTTGCATTATTCCTTTTTCAAAAACAGAATAATATTTATAAGGACAACGGTAAGTCAGCAGATATAAATACTCTTGAAGCAATAGAAGCATTTGAAAAATGGACTAATCTTTATTCAGAGTATTCGTTACTTATGTCATATGACTTTGTGAATCGTTTCAGAAGTGGAGATATGCCAATAGGAATAACCGACTTTAATGCTTTTAACACATTAGAAGTATCGGCTCCCGAAATTAAAGGATTGTGGAGTATGCACCTAATACCTGGTACTGTTGATGAAAACGGAAATATGAAGAATATTTCTTTGAGTGCTACTACTACTTCAATGATTATGAAGACAACAAAATTACCCTATAAGTCATGGGAGTTTTTAAAGTGGTTTACCGGCAGTGAAGCGCAGTATGCTTACGCTACTGCAATAGAGAATAAACTTGGTACTTCAGGTAGATATGCTACAGCCAACATAGAAGCTTTCGGAAAGCTTTCATGGTCGGCTGACGCACTTGAAACTTTGAGTAAACAAAGGGAATATGCTATGTCTATTGAGCAGGTACCCGGCGGTTATTTTCTTGACAGGCATATAAATAATATTTTCCGTAAGGTTATAAACGAAAGTGCGGATGTTCGTGAAACCGTTAATGAGTATACAGATATAATAAATGCTGAGTTGACAAAAAAACGTAAGGAATTCGGATTGGAGGTAAATTAGCAATGAAAAAAGTCTTACAGAATATAAGAAAAAATAAAATATGCTATATTTACCTTTTTCCGTTTTTTTCCTTGTTTACAGTCTTTGTGATTTTACCTGTTTTAATGGCAATAGTGTTAAGCTTTACAGATTACAACTTATTGCAGGTGCCTCAATTTGTAGGATTTCAGAACTATGCTGATTTATTTTTTAATGATGAAATATTTATGAAGGCTGTAGTAAATACGGTGACAATGGCTTTAGTAGTCGGTCCTTTCAGTTATATAGGGGCACTTATGTTAGCCTGGGTTCTTAACGAGATGACCAGAGGAATCAGAACCGTAATGGTGTTTCTTATTTATGCGCCCTCTATTTCAGGAAATGCATTTATGATATGGCAATTATTATTTAGCGGTGACCAGTTAGGTTATATAAATGCCTTGCTTATTGATTTTGGTATAATCAACTCTCCAATACAGTTTTTAACCGATACAAGATATATGATGACCGCTGTAATCATAGTTACAATGTGGACGAGTATGGGTACACAATTCCTATCCTTTGTTGCCGGTCTTCAGGGGGTTGACCGGTCATTATATGAGGCGGGTGCTATAGATGGTGTAAGAAATCGTTGGCAAGAGCTTTGGTACATAACAATACCCCAGATGAAACCTCAATTACTTTTCGGTGCGGTTATGTCTATAACAGGTGCTTTTACTGTTGGCGCAGTTGGTGCAGCGCTTTGCGGCAACCCAAGTACAGAGTATGCAGTGCATACCCTTGTAAACCATATGACGGATTTTTCTGAGATTAAGTATGAATTTGGAGATGCCTGTGCAGTAGCTACCATTTTGTTTGGAGTAATGATACTTTGTAATCAGATGATAAAAAGATTACTTAAAAATGTTGGAACATAAAGGAGAAAAATATGAGTAAAATCGGTTCAAATTCATATAGAAGTACAGCCGGAAATATATTAGTATTTTTGTTTTTGCTTATAATTGCCTTATTTATGGTGTTGCCAATGATATTTGTTTTTTCAAACGCCTTTAAACCTATGAGCGAACTGTTTATATTTCCGCCAAAACTTTTTCCACGAAATCCAACATTTGATAATTTCACAAATCTTTCATCACTTTTAGGCGAGTCGTGGCTTCCTTTTCCAAGATATATACTTAATACTCTTATCATAACAATTGTCGGAACAACAGGAAATATAATATTTTCATCTATGGCAGCCTATATTCTTTCAAAAAAGAATTTTCCGGGTAAAAAGTTTTTATTCGAGCTGGTAGTAGTATCATTACTGTTTTCGGCAACGGTAACAGCAATTCCCAATTATATTATAATGACAAAATTGCATTTAATAAATACGCTTTGGGCAATCATATTACCGCTATTACCTTCTTCAATGGGACTTTTCCTGATGAAGCAGTTTATGGATCAAATGGTGCCGGATGCTTTAATTGAAGCTGCACAGATTGATGGTGCGGGTGAAAATCGAATATTTATACAGATAGTTATGCCCATGGTTAAACCGGCATGGCTTACTCAGTTGATATTTTCTTTTCAGGGGATATGGAGTTCTACAGGAGGTATTTTCATCTTTGATGAGGAACTTAAAACTCTTCCTACCGCCCTTACGAATATTGTATCAGGCGGTATAGCACGAACAGGAGTGTCGGCGGCAATTTCACTGATAATGATTCTTCCGCCTATTATGGTATTTTTGTTTGCGCAGTCAAATGTTATTGAAACTATGTCTTCTTCCGGAATAAAGGATTAGGTGGTGCATTATAATGAAAAGAATTGCAAAGATAATTATTGTTATGTGCACCATATTATTGATTTTTACAACTACGGTATCAGCTGTAAGCATTCCTGATGATGATGGTTATACATATAACAGCGAGCAAGAAGTTATTACTGCACCTATATCGCATAAATTTATTGCAACTATAAATGGCGTTATGTTGGGAACTGACGCTTTAAATGATATTTCAGATATAGCCGTGTTTAATGATAAACTCTATATTCTTGAAAAGACTTTAGGTAAAATTTTTGTTGTAGATAAAAATTTTAATTTGTTGTCGGAATTGGGTGAGGGTTTAAATCTTAATTTGCCGGAAGGATTTTTTATAAGTAGCAAAGGGTATATTTATATTGCTGATACAGGCAACAGAAGAATACTGAAGGTGAGCGAAAAAGGTGAATTACTGAAAGAAATTCCGGAACCCAAACAAGAAAACTCACTTTCAACGGTAGAATTTATTCCGCAGAAGATAGTGGTTGATAAAGGTGAAAGACTTTATATTATTGTCAGCGATGAAACAAATGGCATTTATCAAATGGATATTAACGGAAAATTCTTAGGTTTTTTCGGTTCGGTACCGGTAGTACCCAGCATTACAGAGCTTCTTTGGAGATTTATATCCACTAAAGAACAAAAGTCGAGAATGAAACTGTTTATTCCAACGGAATACAGTAGTATGGATATTGATAAAGACGGATTTATTTATACAACAGTCGATACCAATACAGACTCTGAAATGCGTGATTACATCAAGAGTAAAGGCTCGGATAAAACATTAGCTCCGATAAGAAGACTTAATCCGAAAAATATAGATGTTCTCATAAGAAAAGGCAGTATTCCTCCGGCAGGCGATCTTATAGAAACAGTAGATTGGAAAGCCGATTCGGGTAATGCTTCAAGATTTATAGACATTTCGGTATCTGAAAATGGTGTTTACTCTGCGCTTGATAGTACCCGTGGAAGAATTTTTACTTATGATAAATTTGGTGATCTTCTTTATGTGTTCGGGAATATAGGGGATAAAAAAGACGATTTTTCAAAACCAACTTCACTTTCCTGGTGGGGAGAGAATATAGCAGTTGTTGATTATGACAGAGCAGAAATCAAGGTGTATTCTCCTACGGAATATTCACGTCTTATAAACAATGCGGTTTATGCTCAACAAATTGGTGACTATAATACATCAAACAATTGTTGGAATAAAGTCTTGGAAAAACATTCTGGCAGTGATTTGGCATATATTGGAATAGGAAAAAACGAATTGCGTCAAGGCAATTATGCTAAGGCAATGAAACTGTTTAAAAAAGCCGATGATACTTTTGATTATTCTAAAGCATTTAAGAAATACCGTCAAACAATAGGCACAAAGGTTACCGGAATAGCAGTATGTGCAATTATTATTGCTGTAACAGTAATTTTTATAATTAAAAAAACAATTAAAAAGCATCAAAAAAGTGGAATTAAGAAAAATCCCATTTATGAAGGAGTAAAATACGGTTTTTATATAATGCGTCATCCTTTTGAAGGCTTCTGGGATATGCAGTTTGAAAGCAGAGGTAATCTTAAATCTGCCACAATCATATTTATTTCTACCCTGCTTTTAAATCTTGTAAGTGAATTCACAACAGGATATTTGTTTGCTCCTAATAAAGATGACGGTTTTAATATTGTTATACAAGGTATTCTGTCCGTTTTACTTCCATTTGTGCTTTGGTGTGTTGCAAATTGGTCTGTAACTTCGCTTATGAACGGTTCGGGTACATTCAAATATATTTATATGTATTCTTGCTATGCTCTTACACCGTTTTTAATAAGCACACCTCTTTTAACTGTTCTGAGCAATTGTTTATCGTTAGATGAAGCGGCTCTTTACAGTATTGTAAAAATGCTGTTCTTTATCTGGGTTGGATTTCTTTTGTTTGTAGGAACTTTGGTTGTTCATCAATATATGGCAGGACGAACAATTGCAACAATTATAGTTATTATAGTAGCTATGGGCATAATTGTTTTTATATTCTTGCTGTGTATCACTATAGTTCAGCAAATGACAGACTTTATAGGTCTTTTGAGTGAAGAAATAAATTTAAGATTATAAAGTGAAAGGAGTATACAAAATGAAAAGAAAAATAATAGCTTGGTGTACTGCTTTTGCTTTGGTTTCAGGTTTTGTCGGTTTGACATTTTTATTGTCTAAAAAGAATTCTGTAAATTACGGGATTACTTCGGGAAATATTGGATTTACAGAGTCGGATAAAGATATTACCGAACTGGTAATAGGAAAGTCTGGATATACTGTAGCCCGGAATGAAAAATTTATTCTTGAACTTGATGAATGTGCAAATCCTGTTATACATGATAAGCAAACGGGTAAGATTTGGAAATCTGTTCCGGAAGATAACGGTGGAAACAGTAAATATTCTTCGGCACTAACGCTTAATTATTTCAGCGATAATTCCACTAAAATAACACTTTACAGCAGCGAGGGAAGTGTTGATAAAAATCAGGTAATGGTTTTTACATTAGAAGACGGTGTTAAAGTTGAGTACTGTTTTGGTGAAATGTCGGAAGACTATATTTATCCTGAAATGATTTCTGAAGAGAGAATGAATGAATTCGTCTCAAAAATGAGTGAGAGTGATGCCGAGTACATACTTCGCAGATATACGCTTTATGAATTATCAAAGCTTGAAGGTCAGGATAAGGAGTATTTGCTCGACAAATATCCAAAACTTGAAGATGAAAATTTATACGTTGCTACTGATATGACCACCAAGCTTATGATGCGTAAAAGCGACGAGATAATGCGAAAAGCAGGATATACCGCTGAAGACAAAGCTAAGGATAACGGAGAAATGTCTCTTGAAAAAATCAACCCACAAACCTTTAAAGTGGGAGTGATTTATACCTTGACTGAGGAAGGATTTAAAGTAACGGTTAATAAGGAGGATTGTCAATTCTACAGTGATTATCCTCTTACTGATATTAACGTTTTACCTTATTTTGATAGCTTTAAAAGCGGTGAAGAGGGATACTTTGTATTGCCATCCGGTAGCGGAGCTTTAATGAAAGCGGATAATAATGAAAAAGAAGCGTTATTGAGTCTGCCTGTATATGGAAACAATATTGCTCTGACTAAGGAATTAGAGGATAATGCTCAAAAATGTATATTTCCGATATTCGGTCAGTATAAAAATTCCAAAGGATATTTGTGCATTGTAAATGAAGGTAGTCAACAAGCGGAAATAATAGCAGACCGAAACAGTATTTCTTCTGCGGCTTCTGTTAATTTTGTGCTGATTGATTCGTACAGATATACAATGAGCTCTTCTAATCCTGTTGAACTATTTGCTACAGATGAATCGGATGATGTTTTTAGTGCAGAATATGTTTTATTCAGCGATATGAAAGAGGAAACAGCTTATTCTGATATGGCTGTGTACTATAGAAATCGGTTATTGAATGAGGGTGTATTAACCGAAAAAACACACGGTAGCAAGCCTCTCTTTTTAACCGAATTTATCAATGTCATCAATTATGACACACTGGCTTTAGGTTTCTTACCTATAAATCGTGAGTTTGCTTCTGCTACCTTTAATAACTCCTTACAGATTGCTGAGGAAATCAAGTCATATACGGGTGGCGAAAATTTAAAGCTGCTCTTTACAGGGTGGAATAAAAACGGTCTTAACCGTCAGAAATTAGGCAGTATTGAATTCAGCGACAAGGCAGGCGGAGAAAACGGTTATAAAGCTACTGTTACTGCTTTGAAAAAATATGGAATAGAATCCTATCTTGATACGAATTTCGCTTTAACGGAAAGCTTTGTTTCAGATGGATTTTCAAAAACCTCAGAAGCTTCGAGAGGTGTTAATAATTCTATAGTTGAGTTATCAATAAAGGATGCTCTTTCTAATAAATATTTAGAGTCGGATTTCAGCCTTATATCACCGAAACAGTTTGGAAAATTTGGTAAGGAATACCTCAATAATGAGGTGTTCACTCAAAGCGGAATAGGAGTATCAGAGCTTACCGCTGTTCTTTACGGCGATTATTCACAGAACAAGTTGTTCAGCAGAGATAAGGCAATAAATGAAGTTGTAAATGTTTTAAAAACCGCTCAAAAAAATGATGTATCAATATTAGGTGATGTTGGTAATCTTTATAGCTTGCCCTATATTAACCTTATAAATAATCTTTCGCCCGTTTCTTCAAATAACAATGAATTTTATAAGGATATTCCTTTTGTTCAGATGATACTTCATGGATATGTCGATTATGTAACAGAATCATTAAACGGTTCTGAAAATATACAAAAGGATATATTAAAACTTATTGAAACGGGTAGCGGACTTCATTACAAATTAACCGTAAACGAGTACGAAAAGCTTTTTGAGACGGAATATTCTCATATTTACAATACAAATTATAATCATTTAAAAGACGAGATAAAAGACAGTTATTCTATCCTGAATGAGGCTTTAAGTGGACTCTGCGATAAATCTATTATCAGTCATAGATATATTGCAGATGATGTAGTCTGTGTTGTTTATGAAAACGGTACTGCAATTTATGTGAATTACAGTAATGCTGATTATATGGTTGGTAATATAGAAGTTCCTGCAATGGGATATTGCAGAGTAGAAAAATAGTTTTTATTATCAATGTAAAAAGGGGATTGATATAAATGCAAATAAGGCTTATTTCCTCATTGGAAAAATGCTTTTTAGACGAATCTATAACGGATAAAAAAGAATATACATATGCTTCTTGCTTTAAAAATGAGATTTACCATTTTGGGCTTTGCTATGCACTTGAAAAGGAAAGTAAGCCTTGGAGAAAATATGCGTATTTTTCGATTGAATCCGATATAGCAGAATATATTAAAGTATCAATGGTGGATGCTGTTCCTGTTCAGCATGCGGCAGATCCTCCGGCAGATGAAAATTATTTGCGTAAGACTGCGGGACTTTATCCCGATATAATGTTACCTTTAAATCCTAAAGGCAGATTGGTTTTTTCAACTAATTTGAAATCATTGATGATAGAGGTAGACACACAGGGTAAAGTAAAGGCAGGAAAATATCCTATTACTTTTATATTCAGCGAAGAAAATAACCCGGAAATTCAGTGTAAAGCCACCTTTGTTTTGGAAATTCTGGATTCAGAGCTTCCAAAGCAGGATATAATACACACGGCGTGGTTTTATTGTGATTGTCTTATGGATTATTATAATACCGAACCGTTTGATGATAAGCATTTTAGCATAATTGAAAATTATGCAAAAATGGCAGTTCGGTACGGCGTTAATATGCTTCTTACACCTGTTTTTACTCCGCCGATTGATACGTATATCGGAGGCGAGCGCCCAACAATGCAGCTTGTGAAAATAGCGAAAAACAATGGGGTTTATTCTTTTGATTTTTCTCTGTTGGGTAGATGGGTAGATATGTGCAATAGGATAGGTGTAAAGTATTTTGAAATTGCACATTTCTTTACCCAATGGGGTGCTGAAGCCGCTCCAAAAATTATGGCAATGGTTGACGGTGAATACAAAAAAATATTTGGTTGGGAAACCGATGCTACAGGTGAAGATTATTCGGAGTTTTTGAGAGTTTTTATTCCGGAATTTTTAGAATATATGAAAAGTCTTAATGGTGCAGACAAAAGATGTTGGTTTCATATATCCGATGAACCGATTAACGAACAGATTGAAAAGTATACCAAAGCAAAATCTGTTGTAGCGCCGTTGCTTGACGAATACAGAATTATTGATGCGCTTTCAAGCTATGAGTTTTATTCATCGGGTGTAGTAAAGGTGCCTGTTTCGTCAATTCTGCACATTGATGAATTTATAAAAAACAAGGTTTCTCACTTATGGGCTTATTATTGTGTATGCGAAAATTACGATGTTTCTAATCGTTTTATTGCAATGCCTTCATACAGAAACCGTATTATCGGCACACAGCTATATAAGTATGATATAGAGGGCTTTTTGCATTGGGGATATAACTTTTATTATAACCAATTCTCCCATAATAGCGTTAACCCTTATTTGAGTACGGACGGTGACTATTTTGTTTCGGCTGGGGATGCTTTTTCGGTTTACCCGGGTCCTGACGGTAAACCTATGGAATCCATAAGATTACTTGTTTTCTATGATGCACTTCAAGATATCAGAGCCTTTAAGCTGTGTGAAAGTTTATACGGAAAAGAGTTTGTTATAAATCTTTTGGAAGAGGGAATAGAACCTATTACATTTAAGTGTTATCCGCATAATTCGGAATATCTGCTTTCTGTAAGAGAAAAAATCAATAAAGCAATAATCGAAAAAATTGAACCATAAGGGAGTAATTATGCGAAATAAGATTGAAAAATTACTGTTACAGATAAAAGAGTCAGAGAGAAAGTGTCAAAAAGATTGCGTTTTACCGCAAAATGCTTATTATCTGAATGAAAATGAAATAGTTTGTAAGGAAAGAAAATTTGGCGTATCACGTTATCCGTATGATTCTGACGGTCTTGTTTTATGGGCGTATTCAAACGGAATAATCGAGGCTTGCGAATCTACATTTAACATATTCAAGCCAAAATATTTCTGCGAAGAGCCTTCTATAAATTTTTTTGGCGGTATACTGATGGCAGACGGAACTTATTCCCCGATAGCCTTATTTGATACAGCTAAGCAGTTAATAGAAAATGATATTAACAGATACGTGGTATACTCAAACAAATGTGTATATTATATCGCTGATACTGAAAAGGTGACATTTTGTCTTCGTATTCATACAGATGATAATAAGCATATGCATTTTTCCTTTAACGCCTTTAATAAAACAAAAGAAAACGTTTCAATATATATGCTTTCTATGTTTGAGGCTATTCTTCGCCACAAGGAAGACGAAATGTTCTGGGATAGAATGACTAAGTTTTCAAATCGTTATGGAAAGGATTATACTCTTAAAAGTAATTCAGATTGTCTTATTGTAAAAAGCAAAGTTTCAGGTGGAAAAATTAACAGCGAATATCATACTGTTGCCAAAAGTGACATAATAGGCGGCAGAAAAACTGTTATAAATGCAGATTGCCTTGTAAGCGGCAGATTTATGAACGAGCACACTGCAATGAATACGGTTGATTTGCCGATAGCAGCCGATATGCTTAATGTAGAACTTAAGCCCTATGATGCTATTCGCTGCGAGTTTGATTTGTCATACTATCACAGCACGGGTGAAGCTGAATCGGCGCTGAGTCAGAGCATAGATATAGATAGTATTGACAGGGCTTTGGATATTGCTTCAAAAATCGAAAGAAAAGAGTTTGATAATTTAAAAATTTCTTTTAAAGATTGGAACGGCAATATAGAAGCAGGGCTTTTAAATAAGTTTTTACGAAGTGTTCAGAAACAGGTAAGTGTATGCGCTTTAGGAAAGAATTACGCAGGTCATTTAATAGGTATAAGAGATGTTATGCAACAGCTTGAGGGTTCACTTATGTGGCAACCTGAAAAAAGTCGTCAGAAAATAATCAATGCGTTAAATTACATTTTAGAGGACGGCCGTCCGCCAAGACAGTTTTCTGTACCCTCAAGCGATAGTATAATGCCCGAAATGGATTTAAGAGAATTTATTGACCAGGGCGTATGGATAATTTCAACCGTTTATTCGTATCTTGCCTTTACAGATGATTATTCTATCCTTGATGAAAAATGCTCTTATTATGTTGTCGATGAAGAAAATACGTATGTAATACGTAAAAGTGAAAATTGTGACACGGTTTTGGAGCATTTAATAAAGATAATGGCATTTTTGTCAAGAAATCTTGATTATGAATATGGCAGTAATTGTCTTCGTGCGTTATATGGTGACTGGAATGATTCTATTAACGGATTAGGAAGAACTGATGATACAAATAGAAAATTCGGTTCAGGTGTTTCGGTGATGGCCTCTTTACAGTTCTACCATAACTGTAAAGAAATGATAGAAATTCTGAGTAAAATCAAAAAATACGAAGAAAGAATCCCCGAATATAAGATGTACAGAAAGAATATTGAAGCAGGATTGTTTAAATATGCCATTGATACTGACAGTCAGGGAAACCGCAGAATTATTCACGGTTGGGGAGATAAGTTTTCTTATAAAGTAGGTTCATTCTCTGACCCTGACGGTGTTCCGAGACTAAGCTCAACCGCAAACTCATTCTGGGCGATTTCGGGTATGATTAAAAGGGACAAGTCCTTAAAATCGGTTATAAAAGAAGCCTTTGATTCTTTGGATTCTAAATATGGATTATTGACATTTGATAAACCCTTTGGACCTGAAATAGAACGTGAAGTAGGGAGAATATGCGGTATTACAGCAGGAACGTATGAAAATAGTGCATCGTATGTTCATGCAGCAATGTTTGCGGGAATGGCACTTTTTGCAATAGGCGAAAGCGAAAGAGCGTGGAAAGAATTAGAAAAATCCAGTGTTATTTCGCATAAAAACTGTTCTATGACCTCCTTTGTAATGCCTAATTCTTATTGCTATAACCCCGAATACGGTATTGACGGTGAGTCGATGGGGGACTGGTATACAGGCAGCGGTACAGTTCTTATAAAAGAAATAGTTAAATACGGATTTGGTATAACCCCTGATTTAAACGGTGTCAGAATTGCTTTACCTAAATTTATGCCCTGTAAAGATGCTCAAATAAGTATAAATATAAAAGACAGAGTTATCAATGTAAGTTATCATAACAGAGGAAAAGATTTAAGACAAATCGTTATAGATGGTAAGGTGGTAGAAACATCTTTCGATGATATTGCTGAAACACTTGTAATTTATTTGCCGAGTATTGATTTAAAAGATAATATGTCTATTGAGATTCTGGATTAAAATTCGGTTATTTGCGGAATTGTCCATATATTGGTGACAATACTCCATTGAGGTTTAATAGGTGATTTGATACAATATTTATTGTAAAAGAGTGTGATTTATTAGTTAAATTTACAAACATTATTTAAGAAAGGGATTGTTAAAAATGAAAAATTTCAAGGCATTGTTAAGTTTTCTTTTGGCTGTAACGCTTGTTTTTGTTTGTATGCCGTTTGCAAGTGTGAATGCAGAAGAAACAACAGGAACCGACTATGTAATTTTCAAAGCGGACCCATCGCTTTTGGGTGAAATTGGCACAGATGTTACAGCAACGGGAGCAGGAAGCGGATATGTTTCAAGTGCTTTTGACGTTGTTACTGCAACCGAGGATGCGGGCGATTACTTTAGTTATACAACCACAGCCAGTACATCTTCTTATAATTACTGCTATTTTAAATCAGGTTACAGCAGTTCTAAATTAAAATGGCTTAGCAATGAAACCGTATTGGGAGTATTGGGCGGTTATATAGACGTCAGTTTTAAAGTGCGAGTTACTGTTTTAAGCGGCAAAAAGCCAAACTATGCGACATTGCGTGTCGGAACGGCGGAGGAATGGACGACAAATAAAAGTTTTGCTACTCGTTTTATTTCCGAGGACGTAACTGACGGCAAATATGGCTCATGGGTTGAGTATACTGCAACCCCTGCAAGCTGGAAGAATTTTTATAGCGGCTTTATAGGTATACGTTATGCTTATGAGTCAACATCTGCTACAACACTTAAAGTAGATATAAAGGATGTAACCTTTACTATAAACAGTGCTGATAAGGAAGCTTTAAATACCGCACTTTCAGAGGCTGGAAGTACATACAAATTTGATACATTGATAAGTCCTTTTACTGTAAACAGTCCTATTTTCAAAGCCGACCCTTCGCTTTTTGATGTTGGTACAGATGTTACGGCACAGGGTGTAGAAAGCGGATATATTAAAAGTCATTAT
>JAZQHX010000191.1:0-6029 GCA_045540835.1 Acutalibacteraceae bacterium
CTGATGTGAGCACCGATAGGATTGAAGTAACGGAGAAGTGCAATAGACCAGCTGTCGTCGGATACATAAACATCACGAAGAATTTCTTCGATAAAATACTTGGTTCTGCCGTAGGGGTTGGTAGCACCGAGAGGCATACCCTCGGTTAAGGGCATTTCGGTAGCAACACCGTAAACGGTAGCAGAGGAGGAGAAAACGATTTTCTTAACATCAAATTCGTCCATCACTTCAAGAAGTGCGATTGTACTTTGAAGGTTGTTGTTGTAGTACATAATAGGCTCTCTTACCGATTCACCAACTGCTTTAAGTCCTGCAAAGTGAATAACCGCCTCAATCTTATTATCGGTAAAAATCTTTCTTAAAGCCTCTTTGTCACGAACATCTTCCTTGTAGAACTTTACAGCCTTACCCGTGATTTTTTCGACTCTTTTCAAGGATTCGCTACTGCTATTATCAAGGTTATCGATAACAATTACATCATAGCCTGCATTCTGCATTTCAATGCAGGTGTGACTTCCTATATATCCTGCACCGCCGGTTACTAAAATAGACATAATAAATCTCTCCTAATACTTAAAATATATCAATAATTTTATAACATAAGTTCCTTTTTGTCAAGTAAATGACGAGTGTAAATACTTTTTGATTTACTTTTCTTAGAAAGTATAGTATAATATAATAGAAATATTATTGAAACGGAGTGTAAAGATAATGAATATTAAAAAAACAGTAGCATTATTTGTTTCTATTCTTTTAGCATTAAGTAGCTCCCTTATTAGTGTTTCAGCCGAAGAGATTCAAAGTTATAGTATTACCGAATGGGAATACAAGTTGTCTAAGTTTTATGCAGTTTCGGTAATGTCGGAGGAGGAAACGACTACCGATGAAAACTTGAATTCTCAATTACAGACTTTATTCTTCGATGCAATTTATAACGGAAAAACACGGATTTATCTTACGAAATATAATCTATATGTAGGTGAGGGTAGTAAGCTGATAAAACAGATAGTTTGGGATAGTATGCCCGAAGCATTGCGTGTGGTTAGCAGTATCGAGATTTGGAAATATGATTCAGGTTTGATTCCATTTATAGATTTTTACTATCATTTGGATTTGGAAGACTTTAGAGCTAAGTATGCTATGTTTGTAAAGTATGCTGACAATATGACAAGCGACCTTAAAACCGACAAGCTTACAGATGTACAAAAGGCGCTTATTCTGCATGACCGTATAATAGCCAAATGCGAATATGATACCGTAGTGGCAGATGAATTGGAGTATTTTTATAAAATAAATGCAGGAAATGAAAATGCGGTGCGACCTTGGGATTCGGCTTTTACCCCTTATGGATCGATAGTTGAGGGCTCGGCTATTTGTCAGGGCTATACTGAGGCTTATGAATATCTTCTTAAAAAAGTCGGAATCGAAAGTATCCGTTGTGAGTCTAATCTTTTAAATCATATATGGAATATTTTATTTATAAACGGAAAGTCTTATCACGTGGACGTAACGTGGGATGACCCTGTTTGGAAAGATATATATGGTAACATTGTTCATAAAACTGATTATATAGGTCACAATAATTTTATGCTTTCAAGTACGGCTATTTTCCAAAACGGTCACAATAAGGATAATAAATATTACGATTATAATTTTACTCCCAATGATGAAACCTATGATGATTATTTCTGGAAATCCTGCCATCACGAAACATTCTTAATAGGCGGTGGGCTTTATCATTATAATGATGATAATGATTTATGTGAGTATGATACTACTGATTCGCTCGTTAAGTCGGGTATTGGTGATATAAACAAAGATGAACGCATTGATTCGCTTGACATAACTCGTTGCAGACAGTTTATTATGGGTAAAGATGCCCCTGAAGATGCGGAGTATACCGCTTGTGATATTACAAAGGATGGAAATTTAAGCCTGACTGACCTTGTTCGTATAAAGAAAATACTTCTTTATATACAATAATATTCAATATTTTTAATAAAAACACCTCCTGAGGTTAAAATGATACTAAAATGTCATACTAACCTTAAGGAGGTATTTTTTATGGAAAAATGTAAAATTTGTTGTGTAGAGGGCTTTGAGCTTTTAGACTCACGCAGTAATCCCACAGTAGCCGCAAGGGTTACCTTATGTGACGGCAGTACGGGCTTTGCTATTGCTCCGTCGGGTGCTTCAACGGGGGAATTTGAAGCCCACGAAAAGCGTGATAATGATAAATCACGTTATTTTGGCAAAGGTGTAAGGCAGGCAGTCGAAGGCATAAACGGAGAAATCGCAAACGAACTTGCAAACAAATGCTTTTCTCAAAGGGAGTTAGACGAATTTTTAATAAGTCTTGACGGTACGCAGAATAAATCACGACTGGGTGCGAACGCAATACTTGCGGTGTCACTTGCATTTGCAAAGGCGTGTGCAGACTACTTTAAGTTACCGTTATACAGATATTTAGGCGGAATAAACGGGACTAAAATGCCTGTTCCTATGATGAATATTTTAAACGGCGGCGCCCATGCGGCAAATAACATTGATATTCAGGAATTTATGATAATGCCGGTATCAGCGCCGACTTTTCAAGAAGCTTTAAGACAATGCAGTGAAATTTATCATACATTAGGGAATATTTTAAAGGAGCAGGGCAGAGCGGTCGGTGTTGGAGACGAGGGTGGCTTTGCTCCCGACCTTAACAGCGACGAGGAAGCCATAGAGCTGATTGTAACCGCAATTCAAAAGGCGGGTTATACAATAGACGAAATAAAAATAGCCTTGGACGTAGCTTCGAGTGAGTGGTACTCTAAAGGTGAATATCTGTTGCCTAAACGCAATATTAAGATGACAGCGGACGGCTTGATTGATTACTATGCAAATCTAATTGAAAAGTATCCCATAATCTCTATTGAGGACGGTGTTGCCGAGGAAGATTGGACCGCCTGGAATCACTTGACCCAAAGACTGGGGGATAAAATACAGCTTGTGGGTGACGATTTGTTTGTTACCAATACCGCAAGGCTTAAAAAGGGTATTGCCGAGGGTGCAGGTAATGCAATTCTGATAAAGCCGAATCAGATAGGTACCCTTACAGAGACTTTAGACGTTATTGAACTGGCGCATAAGAACGGATACAAAACTGTGATTTCTCACCGTTCGGGTGAAAGCGAGGACACAACAATAGCCGATATTGCCGTTGCCGTAAATTCGGGACAGATAAAAACCGGCGCACCCTGCAGAACCGACCGAGTGGCTAAGTATAATAGACTTTTGCTTATTGAAAATGAGATTTGCTAATACTGAAAGTAAAAATACCCGAAAAAGAGTCAAACTCTTTTTCGGGTTGTTTGTCTTATATAATCACAAGCAGATAGTTATCATTTTTCTGCTTTTTCGCCTGTAATACTGTCTATATCCATAATATAATCGCCGTCACCCATAACAGTAGGCAATTTGCCGTCCCATTTGTTCCACTTTATGTACTCAACATAATCGGGCGACTTAGCAAGGGCATTTTGTATTAGCTTAATACTTTTAGCCTCAGCTTCGGCCTGAGTTACCTTTTGCTGAGCCTCGATTTCTATTCTGGATAAATCCTGCTCGGCTTTAAGGGCGTTTTGCTGGGCTGTCTGCTTAGCTTCAACAGCGGCATTGAACTCTTCGGAAAAATCAAAGTTGATAATATTGAAAATTTCAACCGAAATACCGTATTCGGCAATCTTTTCGCCCAAAGCCTCTTTAATTTCACTGCTTACGTTCTGGCGCTTTGTGATAAGCTCCTCTGCTGTATAGCGAGCAGTTACAGCCTTGATGCTTTCCTGAATTGCAGGGGTTATGATTACATTTGCGTAATCGGTGCCTACATTCTTATAAAGCGAAGCGGAGGCAGTATTGTTTACACGGTAGTTAACCGCAACCAAATAGGATATAATCTGCAAGTCCTTTGAAGATGCAGAGCCTTCAGCTTCAATTTTCTGTGTGCGGTTGTTGATCTGAACCACTGTCTGAACAAAGGGGGCTTTAAAGTGTACACCTTCATTCAGAATCTTGTCCGATACAGCACCCAAGGTTACAACAACACCCGTATTACCTGCATTTACTACGGTAAAGCAGGAGAATGCTGCAGCTGCTATGAGTATTACTAAAATAGCAATCGGGATTAACGTCTTTAATTTTTTATCCATTATTCCATATCCTTTCCGCAACAGCGCTTATACTTTTTACCGCTGCCGCACGGGCAAAGTGCATTTTTGCTTACAACGCCTTTTCCTCTTACAGTCAAGGGCTTATCGTCACCGGTAGAGGTTTCCTCTGCTACCTTTTCACGCTTAACCTCTTCGTTTTTCTTGATTCTTACACTCATAACAAGCTTTGAAGTCTGCTCACGGATAGCATTTGTCATACCCTCGAACATATCATAGCTGTCATTTCGGTATTCAACAACGGGGTCATGCTGACCGTAAGCACGAAGTCCAATACCCTGACGGAGCTGATCCATAGCATCAATGTGATCCATCCAGTTAGTATCAACACTACGAAGCAGCATTACACGCTCCATTTCACGCATAATTTCGCTACCGAATTCCTCCTCACGCTCGGCATACTTTGCGTGAGCCTTTTCCTTTAAGCTCTCTGCAACTTCTTCTTTAGAGGTGTTGGCTAATTCTTCTGTTGTAAACTGTAAATCATCAGGGTCGGTTATCCAGCCCATAAAGTATTCACGCAGTCCGTTTACGTCCCAGTTATCGTGAATTGAATCGTCGGCTAAGTAGATACTGCAGTAGGATTCGATTGTCTCGTCAATCATCTTCTGTACGGTATCCTTAATATCCTCGCCGTCAAGCACACGGTTACGCTGGGTATAAATCATTTCACGTTGCTTGTTCATTACATCGTCATACTGGAGCACGTTCTTACGTATAGCAAAGTTCATACCTTCCTTTTTCTTCTGTGCGCCTTCAATAGTACGGGAAAGCATATTGCTTTCAAGCGGCATACTTTCGTCAACCTTTAAGGTATCCATAATGCCTGAAATTCTTTCACCACCGAAAAGTCGCATAAGGTCATCCTCGAGAGATACAAAGAACTGTGTATTACCCGGGTCACCCTGACGTCCTGCACGACCACGAAGCTGGTTGTCAATTCGTCTTGAATCGTGGCGCTCTGTGCCGATGATTGCAAGTCCGCCGGCTTCCCTTACACGGGTAGCTTCGGGGGCAATTTCCTCTTTGAACTGTGCGTAGTATTCGGTGTATTTTTCTCTGGCATTTAAAATGTCAGGATTGTCTGTTTCACCAAAACCGGTAGCTTCGGTAATCATTTCCTCACTTAATCCGTCGTGACGTAAAGCACCCTTTGCAAGGTATTCGGCGTTACCGCCTAACATAATATCGGTACCACGGCCTGCCATATTAGTAGCAATTGTAACGGCGCCGTATTTACCTGCCTGTGCTATGATTTCGGCTTCCTTTTCGTGATGCTTTGCGTTAAGTACGTTGTGCTTTATTCCACGCTTTTTAAGCATTGCCGATAATAGCTCTGACTTTTCGATTGTAACAGTACCTACAAGCACGGGCTGTCCCTTTTCGTGGCAGGCAATAATCTTGTCAATAACCGCATTGTATTTTGCCTTTTCGGTCTTATATACAACATCATTTTCGTCTATACGGGCAATTTCCTTATTTGTAGGAATCTCAATAACGTCAAGCTTGTAAATCTGCTGGAATTCTACTTCCTCTGTCATAGCAGTACCCGTCATACCCGAAAGCTTGTTATAAAGACGGAAGAAGTTCTGGAAGGTAATGGTAGCTAAGGTTTTAGATTCCTTTGCAACCTGCACGCCCTCTTTAGCTTCAATTGCCTGATGCAAGCCCTCGTTATAACGTCTGCCGTACATTAAGCGTCCTGTAAACTCGTCAACTATAATAACCTCGCCGTCTTTTACAACATAGTCAACATCACGCTTCATAATACCGTGGGCACGGATAGCCTGATTAACGTGGTGAGCAATGGTTATATTTTCG
>JAZQHX010000192.1:0-3483 GCA_045540835.1 Acutalibacteraceae bacterium
CCTTAACGATTCACTTGCGGCAATGGCTAACTCTATCTGTACTGTTGAATACTATGACGAAAACGGCTCTGATGATAGATTAAGCCTTTCTGATAGTAATGTTTCTGCAGAGTATCAATGGAATGATAATGAGTTAGCATGTAATTTTTATGCGGAGGATATACGACTCGGCTTATCATTTACAATGAAACTAGTTGATACAAATATTGAGTTCGAAGTTGTAAAAGGCAGTGTTAAGGAAAGCGATAGCGCGCTTATTAAATCTCTTTATTTCGTACCATTTTTGGGTTGCGTAAATGAAGACGCAAAAAGCGGTTATATGTTCATTCCCGATGGTTCAGGTGCTCTTATAAGATATAACAAGAGTGCAAGTTATGTTTCTCCTTTTGAGAAAAAGGTTTATGGAATGGACTACGGTATTGATACCGAGGCTGAAACCTATAACATTCTTTCTGATAGACCAAACGATTTTGCAGTAGAAACACCTATTGTGTCATATCCCGTTTTTGGAATGGTACACGGTGCCGGAAAGAATGCAGTATTTGCAGAAATTCTTGAGGGTATGGATTATGCGGTTATCAGAGCTTGCCCTGCAGGCTTTACTACCGATTTCAACTGGGTTACTGCAAGATTTGATTATAGACAAAAATATGTTCAGCCAACAGGTCAGGAGGGTCAGGGTGTTGAAGGACCTCAACCTGTAGCTAATAGCATGATTCCAAAAATCAGCTATTCTTTCTTAACAAATGAAGATGCCAATTATTCAGGTATGGCAAGAACATATAGAGAGCGTCTTATAGAACGCGGTGTTTTAAAAACAGAGCGTGTTGATAGTGAAGTTCCAATGCTTCTTAATTTGATTGGTGCTGATGTTAAAGACGGTTTTCTTAAAATGAAAACTACTACTCTTACAACGGTGAATCAGGCGAAAAATATTATTTCTTCGATTAACAAGTTAGGTGTTAATAATTTAAGTGTTGTTTATTCAGGTTGGAAAAAAGGCGGTATAAACGGTACCAAATATAATTCAACATCAATCGAAAAAAATATAGGCTCTTTAAAAGATTTAGAGGAACTTGAGAAACTCCTCAAAGAAAATAGCGGAAGATTTTATTTAGGATTTAATCCCGTAACTGCTAATGATAAGCAGATAAATCCTAAAAATTATTCGGCTACCACCTTGGGAAAAGAATTTGAAGTTATAGTAAGAGATAATGATGAGGCATTATTTAATGAATCATACCTTATAAAGCCTATTACTGTGGCTGACCATACAAGTAGTTTGATACAAAAATATAAGTTTAACTTCTGTTTTGAAAATTTAGGAGCAAAGTTATATGCTGATTATAGTAGAGATAAAAATCTTGCCAGAAGTCAGACAAAGCAGGTCTTCGAAAAGATAGCAAAGCTTTCTAAAAATTCTGCATTCTTTAAGCCTAATGATTATATGTGGAAGAATACGAAAGAATACTTTAACATTCCTATGGTAAACAGTCAGTATCTATATGAAACCGATACTGTTCCGTTCTTGCAAATGGTATTAAAGGGCAGTATTGATTATTATGCACCTTATGCTAACTTAGGTTTTTATAATCAGGATAGTATTCTTAAAATGATAGAATTTGCTACATATCCTTCTGTTTTACTTATGGCAGAGGATAATTATGCTTTACATAATACAGGACTTGAGGATTATTTTTCGTTACATTATAAATCTTGGGAAAGTGTAATTGAGGATATGTATTCTCAAATCGGTTCAGCGCTTTCTAAGGTTGAGGGCGCTAGTATGACAGAGCATAAGGTTTTGTCTAATGGTGTTATTCTTACTGTTTATAGTAATGGTGTTAAAATTTTGATAAATTATAATTCGGAAAATGCAGTTACCGAATATGGTACTGTAAATGCTAAAAGTTTTTTAGTAAAGGATAGATAAACTAATGAAAAAAGCAGGTAAAAAGGGACTTACGAATATCGGGAGAGATATTATAAGCGGATATTTGTTTTTTCTCCCTTGGATAATTGGATTTTTAATATTTACATTGTATCCAATGTTTTTTTCTGTGCAAATGAGCTTTAACGAGGTAACAGTAAGACCCGGAGAAATCTTCCTCGAATGGCAGGCAGGAAAATATTATGACTATGCATGGAATGTTGATACAACATTTAAACTTCAGCTAGGAAATGCTATCTTATTCATTTGTTGTGCAACACCTGTGGTTTTAGTATTTGCCCTTATTATTGCCTTGCTTTTAAATAAAGATTTTGTTGGACGTACATTTTTAAGAATGGTATTTTTTGTGCCTGTTATTATTATGAGTGGTCCTGTTGTAACAAATCTTCTTTCGGGTCATTCTTTGGAATTTTCCGAGCAGTTACCAAGCGTTTATAAGCTTTTACAATCTATGCCTGAATTTATTTCAAAACCCAGTGTATTTATTTTAGATGAATTAGCGCTGATTTTATGGTTCTGCGGTGTTCCGATTCTTATATTTATGGTAGGTCTTCAACGTGTTAGTCCTGATATTTATGAGGCTGCAAATATTGACGGTGCAGGCGGTTGGGAAAAGTTTTGGAAAATAACTCTTCCTCATTTAGTACCGATGATTATAATAAATGCTGTTTATACTGCTGTTGAGGTATCAAACTATTCTGAATTGGCACTTAATCAAAAAATAACAGGTTCAATGTTCGATACAACAAGACTTTACAGTTTTTCAGCCGCAATGTCGTGGATATATTTTGTTTGTGTACTTGCTGTTTTGTTAGTATTGTTTTTAATTATTTCTTGGTTTTCGAGGAGGTCTAAGGCATGAAGATAAAAAACAAAAAATTAAATAAAATTTATGCCAACAGATATCTTCATTTAAGCCGTTTTATAACATACTTTGTTTTAATAGCAGCAGGTTTTGTGTACCTGTATCCAATGATTTATATGATAATATGCAGTGTTATGTCACAAAGTGACCTTGTTGACCCATCAATTACTTGGGTACCAACGGGTATATCATTCGAGAATTACTTAACCGCTTTTGAAACGCTGGACTTTTGGGGGAGCATAGGTAATTCATTTTTGATGGTAATACCAACTGCTGTTTTCCAAACTATTTCAACAGCGGCTATTGGTTACGGTTTGGCGCGTTTTGACTTTCCACTTAAAAAAATGTGGATTATTTTGGTTGTTGCAACATTTTTACTGCCTGTAAATATAACTCTTATTCCAAGATACGTGCTATACAATCAGTACGGAATTTTAAATACAGTATTTCCGCAGTACTTACCTGCACTCTTAGGTCAGGGTATAAAAAGCACAGTATTTATCTTGATGTATTATATGGTATTCAGCAGTTATCCAAAGGCATTTGATGAGGCTGCCTCAATAGATGGCGCTAACAGATTTAAGATTTTTTATAAGATAGCATTGCCTATGGGTAAATCTACTTCAATCTTAACTATTTTGTTCTCGGTCATATGGTATTGGAATGA
>JAZQHX010000193.1:0-2512 GCA_045540835.1 Acutalibacteraceae bacterium
TCTATATCCGCCTTAGGCTCGCGGTTTATAGTAACTAATCCGTTCTGCTCATTTTCAACATCGGTAAACTGTGTAAAGCAATAACCGGTCATATACGGCACCTTACGTATTGCGTGGGTAAGACTTTTGAAACGCTCCAAAAATTCTTCTTCAGTCTTTACCTTTTCGTTATAACCCCAGCCACCGTCAGCCGCATACGAAATTCCGCCGTATTCGGTAAGCATTACCGGCTGACCGTTATATCCGTGTCCGTTAGCGTAAGCGAATCTGCGCTGACCTGCTACGGGATTATCACCAATATCATAGCTTTCCGTTCCGTAACGCTTGGAAAGCTCGTCACCATAAGCCGAGTAATCGTGAATAGTCATAATATCACTTTCGGTCTGATGCCAACCGTCATTACTGATAACAAACCTCGTCGAATCCATAGATTTTACTGTGAAATAAGCTCCCTTTGTGAGGTTCTGTTGTGCCACATCAAATCTTATCTGCTGTACTCCCCAGGATTCGTTAAACAATACCCAGGCAAAAATCGACGGGTGGTTTATGTCTCTTTCAACTATCGCAGTCATTTGGCTCATTATGTTGTGCGCCTGCAATTCACGGTACTGATACATTGAAGGAATTTCCTCCCATACAGCAATACCCAATCTATCACACCAGTAAAGGAAACGAGGGCTTTCAATTTTTTGATGAATACGCATTGCGTTGTAGCCCATAGATTTAATAAGCTTAATATCCGAAATAATTCTTTCGTCGTTTTCAGGTGTAATATACCCTTTGGGATAATATCCCTGATTAAGTATACTTCTGTGATAGAACGGGAAATTATTAAGCAATACCCTGCCGTATTCGCTATCAAGCTTTCTCATTCCAAAGTAGGTCTGTACCTCGTCTGCTGTCTCACCGTTCTTTTTTAAGGTTATGCTCATACGGTAAAGATTAGGATGTTCCGGTGACCACCACTCACTACCCCTGAAAGGTGAGCCTGCATAATCAACCGAAATATGCTCGTTTATGTATCCGCCTGACACCTTAAAGGATGCATCTGCTACCTCGGTTTCGCCTATAACAATTTTTATATCGGCATAAATATTATCGTCCTTGCCGAAGCCTGAAAGCTCAGCCTTAATTCCGACGGTGTTCGTATCAACGTCACTTTTTAAAATAAATTTTTCAATATGAAGCTCGTCTACTGCCTCAATCCAGACACTTTGCCATATTCCGGTATATCGCTTATACCAACAGCCGAATTCACCCGTTCCCCAAAGCTGTTTTCCACGTATAGTTTCCTTAGCAAAGTCATTATCGTAAACTCTTAGTGTAATATAATTTTCATTTTCATTCAATAACTCGGTAATATCCGCTTTGAATGAAGAATATCCACCTATGTGGTGAACTGCGTGCTTGCTGTTTATCCATACATCACACTCATAGTCTACCGCAGAAAAATTCAAAATACATCTTTTGCTTTTAAAAGCGTCTGTAAGTGTAAACCGTCTTTTATACCAAACAGTATCGCAAAACTCTGAGGAATTTATTCCGCTCAATTCTGACTGATAAACGAACGGAACCTTAATTTTAAGCGGCAGACTTTCAATACTTTGCCAGCACTCTTTGAGTCCCTTATTTTCTTTATCAAAAGCAAAGTCCCATTCCCCGTCAAGAGACAGGAAATTCTCACGGTAAACCTGCGGATTCGGATGTTTTTCAATTACTTCAAAACTGAGCATAAGGCACAACTCCCCACTTTCACAATTTTACAGATATATTATACACCATTTGATATGCTTTGCGGTATGAATTTTGTTTTACAAAACCGACTTTTTGTTTTATTATATGGTTATCATTTCTTAAAAAACCGAAAAACATTCGTTTGTTTTTATACAAAACCACAAAAATCCCCCGAACTACCAAAAAGTAGCTCGGGGGTTGGTATTAAATCCCATTTAATTTTACTCGATTCCTACAGAAATCTTCTTAATTTTAACAAGGTCTTTAAGGTTAATAGCAGTATCGTCATTAACATCTGCATACTTATCTGCAATGTCCGAAGTTCCCAAAAGCTCCTTACGGATATTGGTAACATCAATAGCATCAACCTTATCGTTATTGTCGGTATCACCTACGAGGAAAAATGTAGCCGAAATTTCGGTAGCACCGTACTTCTTAGTAAATACATAACCGTTTTCACCCTTATTAACCTCAGCCTTTTCTCCGTTTACAGAAGCATACGCTGTGTCTACACGGTAGCCGGCATTTGCTACGGTAACTATCTTGACAGAGTCACCCACTCCTGCAGCACCACTGTTAATAGCTGCATATACAGAACCATTTGTGCAGTCAGCCGCTGTTACGAGCGCATTTTCGATACCAAAACCAATCTCGGGATAATTTATAGCTCCGCCACCTTCTATAAAGAAGCCATACGAACCGGAAGAATCAATATCACTTGCGGTTATAGTCATTACTTTATCAGTATAATCTTTAACCTTAGCAGTTGCTGTAAGAT
>JAZQHX010000194.1:0-2998 GCA_045540835.1 Acutalibacteraceae bacterium
TCCACATAGCAGCCGGTCTTACCCAAAGCTCCTTTTCACCATAGAGCGCACGGTAAACCACCGTTTCCTCTAAAGTTTCGGAATTTTTGGCAATGCCTATTACTTCATATTCATTGCCTTTAAAGTGACGGTATTTTCCTAATTTAATATCATTCATAATTTTTCCTTTCAGCCATGCTCTAAGCAGAAGAGGATTATCCGAACCCGATTTTTGCGGGACGATTTTCACCTCTGCTTAATGTGTGGCTTTTTTATTTGACATAACATCTTAATTATATTATAATGTATTTTATGAAAATTGGAAGTATTGAAATTAAAAATTTTGCTGCTTTAGCACCAATGGCAGGCGTTGCCGACCGTGCTATGAGGGAAATATGTATAGAACACGGAGCCGCCTTTTGCGTTGGTGAACTTGCCTCCTCACGTGGAATCACTTTAGGTGACAAAAAATCAGCCGCATTGCTTTCCTGCCACGAAAAGGAACGACCTATTGCCTCGCAGTTATTCGGGTGTGAGCCGGAAATAATGGCGCAAGCCGCAGTAAGGGCATTAGAATTCAGCCCCGATTTTATCGACATAAATATGGGCTGTCCTGCGCCAAAGGTTGCAGGAAACGGTGGCGGTAGTGCGCTTCTGAAAGATTTGCCGCTTGCCGAAAAAATCGTTAAAGCCGTAGTTGACGTCGTAGACGTTCCCGTAACGGTAAAAATGCGCACGGGATGGGATAGTGACAGTATAGTAGCCCCTCAATTAGCCAAAAGGTGCGAAAACGCAGGTGCTTCGGTTATTACTATTCACGGAAGAACAAGAGTGCAGATGTATTCCCCTGGGATTGATTACAAAACCATACGTGAAGTCAAAAAAGCGGTAAAGATTCCCGTTGTTGCAAACGGGGACGTTATAGACGGCAAAAGTGCGAAGGAAATGTACGAAACCACAGGCTGTGACTTTGTAAGCGTTGGCAGAGCCGCCCGTGGCAACCCCTTTGTTTTCAGCGAAATTAACGCATATATGGAAAATAAAGATTACACTCCCCCGTCTTTAGAAGAACGATTCAATGTAATGCTTCGTCAAATTGAGCTTATGCATCAGTATAAAGACCCGCATAATGCAATTTTGGAATCACGCAAGCATACCGCTTGGTATATGCAGGGGCTTAAAGGTGCTGCGTCACTTCGCAGAATGTGCGGTGAAATAAGCTCTATGAAAGATATTGAACTTATTTGTGAAAAGGCACTTGAACAAAACAAGTAATTGTGTTAGAATATATTGGTTGAGACTTTTTGAAAGGATTGAAAATAAAATGTCAGGACATTCCAAATGGAATAATATTAAACGTAAAAAGGAAAAGACCGATGCGGCAAAAGCCAAAATTTTCACCAAAATCGGACGTGAAATATCGGTTATAGTTAAAACGGGCGGTGCTAACCCTAACGAAAACAGCAAGCTTAAAGATGCTATTGCAAAGGCTAAGGCGGCAAACGTACCTAACGATAATATCGAAAGAATTATCAAAAAAGCTGCCGGTGACGGTGAAGCCAATAATTATGAGGAACTCATTTACGAGGGTTATGGTCCTAACGGTATTGCCGTTGTTGTAGAAACCCTTTCGGATAATCGTAACAGAACTGCCGGTGAAATGCGCCACTACTTTGATAAATGCGGTGGTAATTTGGGTCAGTCGGGTTCGGTTATGTTTATGTTCGACCGCAAGGGTATGATTCAGATTGAAGCTGAAGGCTTAGATGAGGACACCGTTATGGAAGCCGCACTTGAAGCCGGTGCAGACGACTTTAATTTCGACGGTGATGTTTTTGAAATCACAACCGAGCCTAACGATTTAGGTGCAGTACGTGATTCTTTAGAGACAGCAGGCTACAGCTTTTTATCTGCCGAGGTTTGCTACATTCCCCAGACAATGACCGAGCTTACCGACGAGGAATCCATTACCAAAATGGAAAAGCTTATTGATATGCTTGAAGAAAATGACGATGTTCAGGCTGTATGGCACAACTGGGATATGCCCGACAGCGAGGACGAGGAATAATTTAACTTACTTTGGCTCCATCTTTGAGGGAGCTGTCAGCGAAGCTGACTGAGGGAGTAAAATTTCACTATAATTCCGTCAGTTACTAACTCCTTCCGTCACACTACGTGTGACACCTTCCTCTTAGAGGAAGGCTTGGGTTTCTGTCTTTCATTTCAGCAAACTAAAAAGTAATTTACAAATTGTTTCTAAAGCATAAGCCACGCAATTTTAGTTGCGTGGCTTATTTGCATTTTAGTTATTATTTAGTTTTAGCATATTTTGCGCTTGTCCAATTAGAATAATATGTTTTACCGTTCATAGTCTTGTATGTGCGGATACGTACATAGTATGTCTTTTTAGCGGCAAGCTTTTTAATATTATAATAAACTGTTTTATTGCTCTTGATTTTAGCGCTCTTTACCGATGATTTGAATGTTTTTACAGTTGAATACTGAATCTCATAACCCGTAACATCAGCCGACTTTTTCCAGGTAGCCTTCAAGGTCTTAGCGCCGTTTGGAGCCACCTTAGAAAGTGTAGGTGTGCTAAGTGTTGTGAATGTAAGCTTAACATTGTAATCAACAGAGCTGTCAGGAGCATAATTAAAGGCATTACTTACTGCGCTAACAACAAGATAATATGTACCCTTTGCCAATGTTACAGTACTTGAAGCTGACGTCACATCATTAACCGTATTTGAAACAACGGTTACACCCGAAGGCTTCTTTAATTCGTATTTAAAGCCTTTGCCGTCTAATTCGGAATCAATTCTGCTGAAATTGATTTTCACTTTTCCTGCTGCTAAAACAGAATATTTGTAATAGTCCACATCATACTTATTGCACAAGTTACCATAATAGGCTTTGTTATCTGCAACAGTAGTAGCATATTTGAAATCGTTTCCGCCGTTTTCTACTTCCCAATTCTTGCCGTTTGTAGCATCGACAACCGAAATATGATAGGTCTGGT
>JAZQHX010000195.1:0-2571 GCA_045540835.1 Acutalibacteraceae bacterium
TTAAAACATCAATTGAAATATTCTTGCCCGTGGATATACGAAGATGATAACCGCCTGTGTCTTTATTGTGCTCGCCTCGGTTAGTACCGCCGAACTTCTCGCCCATACTGGTACGTGCCCAAAGGTGAACATATAAATCGTTATTCCAAGAAGCAGGATTGGTGGAAAAGTTTATCTCCGTCTCTACGTGCTGGTCGGCAGAGGTTAAATCCTTATTAACCCACAAAATATTTGAAAGATAACTCGGCGCTGTGCCGTTAGCAGTAAATCCGGGGTTAGGGTTATTTATTTTAAGACCTTCGGCAGATAACTGTGCCGCATTATACGGATTTATCCACTTATCAGTATCAAAAGCACCATCAGTAAAATCCTCATTAACCAACTCTTTATATGTTGTAGGCGAGGACTTATCAAACACCGTTGCCGCTTGTGTGGCAATTTCGCTACGGAATAAAGAGCTGCCAATCAGCGATGTAATAAGAATAAGTAGTGCCATTGCAAAAGAGGTATATCTTCTGATTATACTTTTAATTTGCGAAGCTCTGCTTTTCATATCTGGTCATTCCTTTCATATTTTATTTTTATTCCCATTTTTTCAAGCAGTAACGGTTATAAATAAATAATATCAAACCGATTACCGCACAAACTATCAGGAAGTAAAGCCACAGCATTGCAGATGAACGGTCGTAAATCTGCTTTTCCTGCATAAGTGTATAGGCTTGGTTCATAACAGGACTGTCAACCGCAGTAAAGAGCTCTATCATAGTGTAAACTATAACAAGTGTCATTACATGGCGAAGCATAGGCACTGTAATAAACCAGAATTCTTCCCATTTGTTTGCTCCCTCTATTTTAGAAACCTCATAAAGAGAGACTTGTATACTTTGTAAACCCGAAAGGAAGAGAATTGTCTGAACACCACAGCTCCAGATAAGTCCGAAAACATTTCCGAGTAAATCGGAAAGCATATCGTTTACTTGTGTGGGTAAATTCAGTCCCGATAAAATACCCTCAAAATCAATAAGACCACCATAGGTATTTGTATCCCCGCTCGATACCGTAAACAAAGGAGCGTTTATATGCGGTCCTGCCATATGTACCATTACATAGCTTGAAGCTATTATTACGGGTAAAAAGAATATTGCACGTGCAAGGGTTCTGCCGACAAAATGCTGATTCAGAATTATCGCAAGAATTAAACTTAACGATACAATAATAGGTAACGAATAAAAAATCTTGCCCAAAGAATCACGCAAATTATCAAGATACTGTGCGTCCGAAGAAATAATATCCTTGAAATTTCTCAGTCCTGCGAATGCTTGTGAAATATCGCCACCACTAAAGGAAATTTCGCTGAACGCATATACTACTGAGGTTATAAGCGGAACAAAAAAGAAAATTATCAAACCAAAAATCCAATGCGCAGTGAACAGATAACCGTAACGTTGCTGTAGTTTTTCAAGTCCGCCACGCTTTTTATTTTTAGCCTTCATCTGAATTTCCTCCTCCCTGCTCTGCTGACCATACAGCCGATAACGGCTCTAACTCCATATCGGATACAACGGCACTTTTCTTGCTGTGATTTACATAAATCTTCACACCGTTATCAAACTCGGTAAGACTTACCCCATTTTCCAAATTAGTGAACTTTGAAATCTTAGCACCGTGTATTGCCTTATAATATGTGTCATACTTTTTAACGGTTTCTTTAATTAACTGCTTATTATCCTCATAAACAGTTCCGTAAAGGGGGAATGTTTTGCTGACCGAAAGATCTTTATCATAGCTTGCAGATATTGCAAATCCCAATCCTGAACCCGAAGCCAAAGCACGCATAATTGCAGAAGAAGAATCCGCCTCAAGATTTATATAGGATGAATACATAGGCTTTACTCCGGCAAATACCATTTGATAGAAGGGTATCCACTGGGAAAAAGCATCGTGATTTCCATTATTGATAGGAGTGGCGAATAAAACCTCTGCTACATTTGCCGCATAGGAATTTGCCGCACTTGCCGCTGTTTTGATATTAGCCTTTTTTAGCATTTCAAAGGATTGCTTTGCAATAATTTCGGTTTCACCTTTAACACCGTGTTTATCTTCGCTGAAATCCGAATATGCCACACTCGAAAGTGACGATAGGCTTATTCCGGAAATTTCCTTTTTCTCTGCAGTTTTTACAAGCTTTTCTACCGCTTTGGAAATTTGAGATTTTTTCAAAAATCTGTATTCGGTGGTTTTGTCATAATTCCTAAGAGGAATATTTATAAGATACGACTCTGCAACAGCAAGGGATGCGCTTTTTGCAGCATCGGAAAGATAAGAAAATCCGTTTGAGCCTTCGGTAAACCTTATAACATCAAAATCTGTATAAAGTCCTATTTTTTTATCCTTGCAGAATTTTTCGAGTGCTTTACGTTCTTTATCCGAACCGAACTCAGACGAAAAGCTGTATCCGCCTGCTATTTTACCTATATCCAGACCGTTATTACCAAAGCCGATAAGCTGAACCTGCAAAGCTGAAGAAGACGAACTGCTTATTTCTGATATAATATCTTTAGCCTGAGAAAA
>JAZQHX010000196.1:0-1976 GCA_045540835.1 Acutalibacteraceae bacterium
CTCTTTAAATCAATTCTGTACGTTATCACTGTAACGTCTGCGTGCTGAACCATGGATATATTGGCAAATACCTGTTTCAACAGCATTTCTGTCAAGGATAACTTTTTCAATTGTATTGTCATCCGGCACTTTAAACATTGCATCCATAAGACATTCTTCGAAAATAGAACGAAGTGCACGGGCACCGCTTTTGCGTTTAATTGCTTTTTCTGCAATCATTTCCAATGCTTCATCTGTTATTTCAAGTTCCACATTATCAAGGCCGAACAGTGCTTCATACTGTTTAATCAAAGAGTTTTTAGGCTCTTTCATAACACGGATAAGCGCATCTTTGTCAAGTGCGGAAAGTGCAGATACAACAGGCAGACGGCCAATAAGCTCCGGTATAAGGCCAAACTTAACCAGATCTTCCGGTTCAACCTGTTTAAGCAATTCTGCTGTATCTTCTTTGGATTTATCAACAATTGTGCTGTTAAAACCAAGGGAAGATTTATCTGTGCGCTGTTTGATTTTCTTTTCGATACCATCAAATGCACCGCCGCAGATAAACAGAATATTTTTTGTATCAAGCTGCAGAAATTCCTGATGCGGATGTTTACGTCCACCCTGTGGCGGAACATTGGAAACAGTACCCTCAAGAATCTTTAAAAGTGCTTGCTGTACACCCTCACCGCTTACGTCACGTGTAATAGATGCATTCTCGCTCTTGCGTGCGATTTTGTCTATTTCATCAACGTAAATAATTCCACGCTCTGCCTTTTCAATATCATAATCAGCCGCTTGGATTAAACGAAGCAAAATATTTTCGACATCCTCGCCAACGTAGCCGGCCTCGGTCAAAGTAGTAGCATCGGTAATGGCAATCGGAACATTAAGACTGCGTGCCAGGGTCTGTGCTAAGAGGGTTTTGCCCACACCCGTAGGTCCTAACATCAGCACATTGCTTTTGGATAGCTCTACATCATTATCGGTATTCTTGAAAATACGCTTATAGTGGTTATAAACCGCAACCGACAAGGTCTTTTTAGCCTCGTCCTGACCTATAACATAGCGGTCAAGCTGTTCTTTGATTTCCTGAGGCTTCGGAAGCACAAACTCCTCTGCCTTTTTATTTTTCTTATGCGATTTTGCCGCATTTTCGTCCGCAAAAAGTAAAGAATTACAGAACTCAATGCAGGTATCACATATATAAACTCCCGGTCCTTCTACAAGACGGGTAACCTCGTCCTGACTTTTACCGCAGAAGGAGCAACAGATTTCATTATCTCTCTCGTTAGGCATAGTCTACCCCTTATCTCTTAGTAATAACCTTATCTATAAGACCGTATTCCATTGCCTCCTGAGCCGACATAAAGTTGTCTCTTTCAGTATCACGGATTATTTCCTCAAGCGGTCTGCCGGTATTCTCAGCAAGGATTTTATTAAGGTTTGCTCTGGTCTTTTCAATGTGGCTTGCGTGAATAAGTATATCGGTAGCCTGACCCTGAGCCTGACCTAAGGGCTGGTGAATCATAATTTCGCTGTTGGGAAGTGCCAATCTCTTACCTTTTGCACCTGCGGATAAAAGGAATGCACCCATTGAAGCTGCCATACCCATACAAATAGTGCTTACATCACACTTAATGTACTGCATTGTATCGTAAATTGCAAGACCTGCTGATACAGAGCCGCCGGGGCTGTTGATATAAAAGCTTATATCCTTTTCAGGGTCCTGACCCTCAAGGTACAAAAGCTGGGCAATAATCACACTTGCAGATGCGTTGTCCACCTGGTCGTTAAGCATAATAATACGGTCATTTAAAAGTCGGGAAAAAATATCGTAAGAACGCTCGCCTCTACCCGTCTGTTCAATTACATAAGGAATCATTGTCATATCCATAGTTTTATCTCCTTTAAATATAAATTTACCTATTCACTATTATCTATTATTTCAAAAAAGGGGTTGCCCGATAAACCGACAAGCTTATTCAGACATC
>JAZQHX010000197.1:0-6693 GCA_045540835.1 Acutalibacteraceae bacterium
ACTTTTACATTGCCTCTGCCGCAACCTCAACCGAGGAAATCGGAAACCGTGTACACTACGGTACAGCGGGGATTCTTCGCAAAAGGGGAATTGATTTTTCCGAAAAAAGAGCCGTGCAGATAACCAAATCCGATTACGAAAAATATGATTACATTGTCTGTATGGATAAGAATAACCTAAGAAACATTAAATATATTATCCCTGATGATTATGATAATAAAATTTCGCTTTTGCTGGATTTTGCAGGCAAAAACCGAGACGTTGCCGACCCGTGGTACACGGGAGATTTTGATGTTACCGAACGTGACATTGTTGAAGGCTGTGACGCCTTATTTAATCATATAACAAAATAAAACTGCTGTTTTCAGCCGATTTTGGATCTGAAATACATATTTTTCTTGATAATAAATATAATCTATGATAAAATATAATGGTTTGAGACAAATTTAAAGATTATGATTTTAAGGAGTATTGTCTGTGGCAGATTTAAAGCATGAGATTGAAAGACGTCGCACCTTTGCGATAATATCCCACCCGGACGCAGGTAAAACCACCCTTACTGAAAAATTTCTTCTGTACGGAGGCGCTATTCAGACGGCAGGCTCGGTAAAAGGAAAGGCTACTGCAAAGCACGCAGTAAGTGACTGGATGGAATTGGAAAAACAAAGAGGTATTTCTATAACCTCGTCTGTAATGCAGTTTGAGTATGAGGGCTATTGCATCAACATTCTTGATACCCCCGGTCACCAGGACTTCTCGGAGGATACCTACCGTACCCTTATGGCGGCGGACAGCGTTGTTATGGTTATTGATGCCGCTAAAGGTATTGAGGCACAGACCCGAAAGCTTTTCAGGGTTGTAGCACGACGTAATATACCGATTTTCACCTTTATTAACAAGCTTGACCGTGAAGCGAGAGACCCGTTCGAATTATTGGACGAATTGGAAAAGGAATTCGGCATTGGCACATATCCCGTAAACTGGCCTATTGGCTGTGGAGTTAGCTTCAAGGGTGTTTTTGACCGTGACAAACGTGAGATTCTGACCTTTAACGAATTCCACAGAGGTCAGGATAAAATTAAACCTATTGAATGTGACATTACCGATATTGCTAAATTAGACGAATTGATAGGCGAATATCAGCGTGCAGAATTGGTTGACCAGATTGAGCTTTTGGACGGAGCAAGCTTTGAGTTTGATTTGGAAAAGGTGCGTTGCGGTAAGCTCTCCCCCGTTTTCTTCGGTTCTGCGCTTACCAATTTTGGTGTTGAGCCATTCCTTGAAAATTTCCTTAAAATGACAACTTCACCTCTGCCAAGACTTTCCGGAGAAGAGGAAGTAAGCCCATTCAGTGAGGATTTTTCCGCTTTTGCCTTTAAAATTCAGGCTAATATGAATAAAAACCATCGTGACAGAATTACATTCTTCCGTATATGCTCAGGTAAATTTGAGCGTGGTGCAGATTATTACCACGTTCAGGCAGGAAAGAATGTCAGACTTTCTCAGCCACAGCAAATGATGGCAGATGAAAGACAGATAGTAAACGAAGCCTATGCGGGTGATATTATCGGTGTGTTTGACCCCGGCATTTACTCAATTGGTGATACGGTTTGTTCTGCTAAGCACAAGGTCAAATTTGAAGGTATTCCCACCTTTGCTCCCGAACACTTCTCCCTTATAGAACAAAAGGATTCGCTTAAAAGAAAGCAGTTTGTAAAGGGTGTAGAGCAGATTGCTCAAGAGGGTGCAATTCAGATTTTCCACGAGCCGAACACCGGTATGGAGCGTGTTATAGTAGGCGTTGTAGGTGTACTTCAGTTTGAAGTATTGGAGCACCGACTTAAAAATGAATACGGTGTTGATGTTATAAGAAACGACCTGCCGTATCAGTATATACGCTGGGTAGTAAATAAAGATATTGACATTAAAAAGCTGAATCTTACTTCGGATACCAAGTGGGTTCAGGATTTCAAGGGCAATAACCTGCTTATATTCACAAGTGAGTGGAATATCAACTGGGCGCTCGAGCGCAACGAAGGTCTAATTTTAGAGGACTTCAGCAAAAACTAAACAAACGCAAAAAACGGAGACTTCGCAGTCTCCGTTTTTATATAGTTGTGTAACAAATTATATTTCCTTTGTCCAACCGAAGGTATCCTCGATTTTACCCCATTGAATACCTGTCAAGGTATCATAAAGGTGCTGGGTAACCTGACCGATTTCACCGTTGTTGATAGGATATTTAACATCCTTATAGCAAAGCTCACCGATAGGTGAAACAACTGCCGCTGTACCGCAACCCCAAGCCTCTTTAAGCTCGCCGTTTTTGAGTGCGTCTGCCAATTCGTCGATGCTTAAAAGTCTCTCGCTTACCTTGTAGCCCTCTTTACGAAGAACCTCAAGGCAGGACATTCTGGTAATACCGGGAAGAATTGAGCCTGAAAGCATAGGAGTTACAATTTCGTCGCCAATCTTGAACATTACGTTCATAGCGCCTACTTCTTCAATATACTTTCTCTCAACGCCGTCAAGCCAGAGTACCTGACTGTAGCCCTTTTGTGCCGCTCTCTCACCTGCACGGTTAGATGCCGCATAGTTACCGCCGCATTTAGCGTAACCTGTACCACCACGAACCGCACGAACATCCTCGTCCTCAATCATAATCTTAACAGGGTTAATACCCTCTGCATAATAGCTTCCAACAGGAGAAGCGATTATAACATAAGTTGCATTATGAACGGCGTGAACACCTAATGATTCATCGTTACCGAACATAAAGGGACGAAGATAAAGAGAAGTTCCCTCAGCCGAAGGTGTCCAGTCCTGCTCTAAGTCTACGAATGTAGTAAGAATTTCCATTGCCATATCCTCAGGGATTTCTGGCAGGCAAAGACGTTCTGCAGAACGGTTCATTCTGCGGATATTTTCAATAGGTCTGAAAAGCTGTACCTTACCATCATTACGGCGGTAAGCCTTAAGTCCCTCGAAAATTTCGGAGCCGTAGTGAAGAACGGTAGAAGCCGGATGCAAAGAAATATTCTGGAAGGGAACGATTCTTTGATTGTACCAGCCCTTATCAGAGTTCCAATCCATCATAAACATATGGTCGGTAAAGATTTTACCGAAACCCAAAGTGCTGCTGTCGGGCTTTGCCTTTAATGTTGCAGCTTTAGTAATTTTGATTTCCATTTTATAATTCATCTCTTTCTATATAAATAGATGTAATCTTAGTTTGAAAGAAAATTGTTCACAGTGCTGTTTTGCCGTGAGCGGTGCTGTACAAATGTACCGCCCCGAACAAAAAATAGTGCTGTGGGCAATTTAATTCAAACTTAATTTTCTTTTCCCAAGTTCAAAGCTTTGAGGTTAAAGTCGAGCATATCTGCGTGACGGGCGGAAATTACCTTAGAAAGTGCCTTATCAATGCTTTCTTTGTTAAACTCGTTCATTTCACCCATAATCTTACCAACAATAATCATATTAGCAAGTGTAGGCATACCGTTTTCATTTGCAAGACCTGTTGCAGGAATGTAATGAACGGTAACATCTGTACGGTTAACCTTTCTTTCAATAAGGGTGGAATCTACAAAAATTGTGCCACCGGGAACAACTGCGTCCTCATACTTATCGAGTGAGGGCAGGTTCATAGCAACCAAAACGTCCGGCTTGGAAACTATAGGTGAGCCTACGGGAGTGTCGCTTATAATTACCGAACAGCTTGCTGTTCCTCCACGCATTTCGGGACCGTAGGACGGAAGCCAGCTTACCTGCTTGTCTTCACTAAGTCCCTTGTAAGCTAAGAATTTACCTGAAAACAAAATTCCCTGACCGCCGAAGCCGGCAAATAAATACTGTGTTGTAGCCATTATTCTGCCTCCTTCTGACTTCTGTCCTTATAAACACCCAAGGGGTAATAAGGAATCATTTTTTCGTCAATCCATTCGAGTGCTTTCTTAGGTGTCATACCCCAGTTGGTAGGACAGCTTGAAATAACCTCTACAAGTGAGAAGCCTTTACCCTCAACCTGATTCTGGAAAGCCTTCTTTATAGCCTTTTTAGCGGCTTTTACATTCTTAACATTGTTAACAGCAACACGCTCTAAATATTCGGGTCCGTCAAGCTCTGATAACATTTCGCAAACCTTTACGGGGTATCCGCAATGGTTAACATCACGTCCGTAAGGAGAAGTCTGTGTAACCTGACCGGGAAGTGATGTGGGAGCCATCTGACCGCCTGTCATACCATAGATTGCGTTATTTATAAAGATAACGGTTATATTTTCGTTTCTTGCAGCCGAATGTACGGTTTCTGCCATACCGATAGAAGCTAAGTCTCCGTCACCCTGATATGTAAATACAATATTTTCAGGGAGTGCACGCTTAACACCGGTAGCAACTGCAGGAGCACGACCGTGAGCAGCCTCAATCATATCACAGTTAAAGTAATCGTAAGCCATAACCGAACAGCCTACGGGAGCAATACCTACGGTTTTGCCCTCTATTCCTAATTCATCAATAACCTCAGCAACCAAACGGTGAACTATACCGTGTGTGCAACCGGGGCAGTAGTGAAGCGGTACATCCGCTAAAGCATGGGGTTTATCAAATACTACCATTATTTTGCACCTCCGTTATTTGCCTTTATAATAGCCTCTAACACCTGCTCGGGAGACGGAATCATACCGCCTACACGGTTGCAAAGTGTTACAGGAACCTTGCATTCGCTCGCAAGCTTAATATCGTCAATCATCTGACCCATAGAAAGTTCAACAGAAATAATTTCCTTTACCTTTTCTGCCGCCTTTTTAAACGGAGCATTCGGGAAAGGCCAGAGGGTGATAGGACGGATAAGACCAACCTTTATACCCTGAGCTCTTGCTTCATTGATGGCATTCTTTGCAACACGTGCTGCTATACCGAAAGCGGCAATGCAGATTTCAGCATCGTCCATCATATATTCTTCATACATAGCTTCATTTTCTTCTATGTACTTATATCTGTCATAACGCTTGAAGTTTTCTTCCTCAAGCTTTTCGGGAGAGAGGAATAAAGAGTTTACAATATTATGCTCTCTTTCCATATTAGTGCCGGTTGTAGCCCAAGGCTTTGCGGGAGCTTCTTCAACCTTTAAGTCAAGAGAAACGGGTTCCATCATCTGACCCATTGTACCGTCAGCTAAAATCATAGAAGTCATACGGTACTTGTCAGCGAGTTCAAATCCCTTAACCGTAAGGTCAGCCATTTCCTGAACCGAAGCGGGGGCTAAAACTATCATTCTGAAGTCGCCGTGACCGCCTGCCTTTGTAGCCTGATAATAGTCAGACTGTGAAGGCTGAATGCCGCCAAGACCGGGACCGCCACGCTGTACGTTTACTATTAAAGACGGCAAATCCGCACCTGCTAAGTAGGAAAGACCCTCACCCTTTAAGGATACACCGGGGCTTGAAGAGGAAGTCATAACCCTGTGACCGGTAGAAGCTACACCGTATACCATATTGATAGCGGCAATTTCACTTTCTGCCTGCAAGAAGCAGCCACCGATTTTGGGCATTCTTTTTGCCATATAAGCGGCAATTTCTGTCTGGGGAGTAATAGGATAACCGAAGTAATGGCGGCAACCTGCAATAATAGCAGCCTCTGCAATAGCTTCGTTACCTTTCATTAAAACCTTATCTGCCATTTCAAAAACCTTACCTTTCTACCTTGATAATGCAGTCAGGACACATTGTAGCGCAGAATGCACAGCCAATACAATCAGCCTCATTTACTGCTTCTACAGGGTGGTGACCCTTTTTGTTAATTTTGTCAGTTGCAAGTGCGAGCACCTTTTTGGGACAAGCGTCAACACAAAGTCCACAGCCCTTGCACTTATCAGTTTTAAAAGTTAGCTTTGCCATATAAATGTCGCTCCTTTTCTTTAATTAGTTTATTTTAGACTGAAGTTTTAAAGGCAGAATATTTTCTATTTTACCTTCAACCTCACTTAATAACTTTTCGCTTACTGCAGTACAAACTATCGGCAGTCCCGATAGCCTTGATACCTCATCAGCATACCCGAGTGACGATAAAACGTCCTCTGCCGTAGTCTCGTTACCCAAATTGGAATTGTTTACAATTCCAGTCATTTTAATCGAGCAGGCAGTTTCTATCTCACTTAATACTTCTAAGGTAGACTGTGCATCCTGCGTTAAAGGTCGGAATTTATTTATTACAAGCAATGCTTCGTAATTATTTTCCTGCTTTATTTCGGGGGCTAATCTGCCTAATGCCAGCGCTCCTCTATCGTCCCCACCTACATCAATTACCGCTTTAAGGGTTTTATCGTGAATAAGGGAATACATTTCTTGTGGGAGGGCAGGTATGTCAACATTAGTTCCTGCATATTCCGAAACAATAAGTCTTATTCCGGCTTTTTTCAGTTCCTCTATGCTGTCCTTGGTGCGGAAATAGGGATTTACTATATCAAGGTCGGCAATAACGGTGTTATCGTAGTTTTCCTTGATTTCGTACGCCATATTTAAAGCAACATTGGTTTTTCCGCTGCCATAGTGACCGCAAAGAAGGGTAATTCTTTTATAATCTCTCATAATTAAAGCTTATTTCTCTGGATTTTGCCGCTTGTAGTCTTAGGCAGACTATCCCTGAATACCACGATTCTCGGGTACTTATAAGGAGCGGATTTTTCCTTAACATA
>JAZQHX010000198.1:0-9248 GCA_045540835.1 Acutalibacteraceae bacterium
CTTTGTGTAACTTTACAATATAATTTTATCATAATATTTCACAAAAAAATAGAATAACATTCCTCTAAATATATCAATATTCAACACTCTGAACAGTAAAAGAGCCGCCAAAAGCATAAAAATTGTGAAATTTTCTATAAATTTTCCTCTTTAGAACTGTTCTTTGTATTTCTTAGGTGTTATACCGTACTGCTTTTTAAAAACCGCTATAAAGTAGGACTTTGAATTAAATCCGCACCTTTCGGCGATTTCGTCAAGCGAAAGTCCTCCCTGCTTTAAAAGCCTTACCGCATGGGTAAGTCGCAATTGTCTTATATAATCGGTACTGCCTATTTTAAGCTTTCTTTTAAATATTAGACCCAAATAGTTCTGCGACAGCCCCACTGCGTCCGCCACCTTAGTAAGCGATAAATCCGTATCGGAAAAATGCTCGCTTAAATAAAGCATTGCTTTTTTAAGATTGTGCATCGTTTCGCTGTAAACCTCGGTCATAGATACCTTTTCAAGTAAAAGCGACAGTATAATATTAAGCGCCGAATCCCGTATTACAAAAAAATCCTCACTGCGATTATTAAAACGGTTATAAAGAATATCGAACAATGACTTAATCTGCATATATTCCTCATCACTAAGGAAAAAATCGGTATCGTCATAACAGCTTATCAGCTTGTGATAAAGCCTTGAAGCTATGCACTTTTCGCTGAAGCTTACGCTGTAAAGGGTAAGCCGCTCGGTATCCTTAAAGTGATAAACGTGGCAGTCCAGCTTTTTAAGGAGACTTATATATCCCTTGCCTACACGCAATTGACGGTCATTTATCTTATGCTGAGCTTCACCCGAGCAAACAAGCTCAAGCTCGTAGAACTTGTGATAATGGAGGGTTTCCGTGTAGTCGGTGTTATAGCCAATCGTTCTGTAATCTATATAAAAGTTTTCTTTGTCAAAATTAACGTCACCCGTAGTATTGGGTTTTTCAAAAACTTCGGTTCTGCCGTTTTCAATCGTCATACTAAAAGTCTCCCTCCTTAATTTTTAGTTATCATTTACTACGGCAAAACAGCCGCACTTCATATCTGTTATTTTTCCCCCGCCTGCAAAGGAATATCCCCTCGGTAGCCGTATATGACCCTTTATACCGTCAGGAATTTGCAATTTCATTTCGATTCCCTTATCGTTTCTCTCCCAACGCAGGGTTATTTTTCCGCAAACCGAATTGTATTCACATTCTGCAAGCTTAAGCTTTTTGGCAAAGCAGGGTGAAATCTCAAACTCGGTAATGTCGGTATTATCAGGATTCACCTTAAGTCCTGCAAGCTCCCTTATAAAGAAGCTCGAAATATCGCCCCAGAAATGGTGGTTTTGCGAGGACTGTCCCGAACGGCTTATCTGTCCTTTGGCTAAGAAGGTCTCGCACAAAGCGGTGCAACCTTTCTCAACCCAGTTCGCATAGGACGGATATTCGGGTGTGGTTATCATATCCACCGCTAAATCGCCAAAGCCCTTACGTGAGAGCAAATGGAACATAAATCTTGCTCCCAAAACACCGCAAAGAATACGGTTATTGTCACGCTTTATTATTTCGAGCAGTCTTTCAAATGCTTTGTCCTGCTCAGCAATGTCAAATATTCCGAACTCTATCGCCGTTACCTGACTTGTCTGGCAGTCGCCGAAGGCAGTAAAGGTATCAAAATCTATAAGCTTCTGCCTTACCGCCGTTTTCATTTGTAAAGCCAGCTCTTTTGCCTTTGCGGAAATTTCTTTATTTCCCACAACCTCTGCTAAGAAAGCGGTCTTATCGGCAATGTCTTTTACCATAACGCTGTCGGTAAAAATAAGGGGTGCCAAGGTTTTTTCGGCAATTCCGTTTCCTAACGGCTGTGCCCAATCCTCAAGCCCGATTTCCACAAGACCGTCCTTGTCACGTTTAGAGGAAATATAATAGAGATACTTAGATATTGCAGGCAAACACTCATTTATAATATCGGTGTTACCCGTGTACTTATAACAGTAATACGGCAGATACACGCAAACCGAATCCCAAACAGGTCCGTTACCCCATTCAAAGCCCCAGCCTGCTGTCGGCACAATACCGGGGAGCTCTCCGCTGTCCCGTTGCGCCTTGCAAACGTTGCGCATCCATTCTCTGAAGGTATTTTCCGCCGTCATATTCATAAGGATATGCTCTGCCGATAGCGAAATGTCCGCCGTCCAACCGTTTTTCTCTCTGTGAGGACAATCGGTAGGCACATATAAAATATTGGCTCTGTCTGCCCTGCAGGTCATTTCGTAAAGCTTATTTATAATATCGTCCGAGCAATTAAAATCGGCTCGTTTTTCCATATCGGAGCTCATTACCTTATAGGTAAGCAAATCTTTCGTTGCCTGCTCCTTGGTTATACCCTCAACCAGACAATAGCGAAAACCGTGGTATGTAAAGGGCGGGATATAGCTCTCCTCACCCTCACCTTTGAGGATATATTTATCCTTTTGCGGGTATTCAAGATGCATCTCTCTGCCGCAATGCATACAAAGCGTACTTCTTACCGAAAATTTGCCCTCAATCAGCTCTTCACCGAAATAAAGGGTTACGCATTGTCCCTTTTCGCCCTTTATATTAAGCTCGCATACACCCGAATTGTTCTCCCCGAAATCGTACATATATACGTCCTTAACATAGGAGCTTTCAATCGGGTCTTGGTAGGTTATCGGAGCATTCGTGTTGTAATAAAGCTCATCAAAATGGGTGATGCTTACAGGCTTTAGCTCCTTATAAACCGTAACGGGTTCGGCTTCGCACAGTCGCATTTCACCCAAAGGTGCTTTTGCTATCAGAGCATTATCCCAGCCGCTATCGTCAAACCCCGGCTCGTTCCAACCCGTCTGCTCTTTTCTCGCATCGTAAAACGCACCTATACGCAGGTCGTCAAGCCAAATAGGGGATTCGGCAGTTTTAACCGTTTCGTCAGCCTCATAAACAGTAGTTTCACCGTCTGCTTTTATTTCAAGCGCAAAGGCAACCCTTAAAGCACCCCTGAACGATGCCAAATCAAAATCCCATATATATCCACCAAAAGCATTGAAAAATCCGTTACCCAACATAACGCCCAAAACGTTTTCACCCTTTAAAAGGTAGGGTTTCAGGTCATATCGGTCATAATAAAGAATATCGTCAGGATTGCTTATGTAGGGTGCCAGTGCGCCCTTGGTTATACGCTTGCCGTTAATGTAAAGCTCGTAAAAGCCCAAGCCGCAAATTGTAAGCCGGGCAGTTTCGGGAACAGCATCCAAAACAAAGCTTTTCCTGAAAAGCGGAGCGGATACATTATTGTCAAAATCACAGTAATCGTTATTTCGACAAATAAATTTATTTGAAAACATAGTCGGTCTCCTTAAGTAATTAAACTCGCTTTATTTCAAATAATAATTCTTGTAAAGATTATTAAGGTTGCGTGCCGACGGATAAATCGACTGCGGACTTAAAAAGTGTGAAAATTCAAAGGTTATAATCTTTTCCGAATATTTAACGTGATGCTCAAGACGCTCTTTGAGTATTGAAAAAGGTATCGGATAATACATACAGCGGACATCACGCTCAAAGGTTTCGGCATTAACCCACTGCTTTATGTTGTATTTATCGCAAAGCTTTTTCATAAGACCGAAATAATCGTCCATTTGTGACAGCGGTGCTGTGCCGTCCTGAAAAGCACAAATATCAATATTCTCAGCCACTCTGTCAAAAATTCTGTCCCATTCCTCATAATTTTCCCGTGGAGACCTACCGTCAGGATACTCAATTTTATTTTTAAAGAACGGACTTATTAAAACCTGCTTGTCGGGAGCTTTATCCTTGCAAAGTCCCGAAAGTCCTTTCATAACATCACATATATTGAGGCGATCGCAGTCTACCTCCTGAGGTATGTACCAGCCCTTAAAGGACGGATAATGTCCGTAGCGCTCCCAGACCTCGTCAATAAAGAATTTATTTTTAAATATCTCGCTGCCTGCGTCACCGTCATTCCAGGTAAGGTTTGAGGTATAAAGACCAAAAAATACGTCCATTTTTCTGTCAGACGCTTCCTTTAAAATAAAGTCAGCCAAATCGTCGGTATGGAGCGTTCCGAAGGTCTTTGACGGGAAAATGGTTCTGCCGCCAAATCCGCCACGTATAAACACAAGGGTATCAATCCCGATTTCCTGCATATAATCAAGATCCTTGCGCCATTGCTCAAACGACCAGTTTGACGACGGAATATCATAAGTGATTTCATCAATAAAAGTTCCGGTAATAGGGCCTGTTTTTTTCATTGTGGTAATTCTCTCCTTTGGCTTAACATTCAAACAATTGAATTTTTATATATGTTTTTTGTTGTTTGTACCATTCTGCACAATTACAGAAAGTAAAATCATAAATTTATTATAATTATATAACAAAACAACATCAATACAGATGCAGGAAATTTGATATAAAACAATGAAAATTGATGTGAATGTTAACATAACGCAAATACACAGTGAGAAAAATTGATATTTTTTATGTTTTTTCTGTTGCAATTGTAAATTATAGGTAATATAATAATTATAATATGTTGGAAAAAAGGAAGGTACCTATAATGAACTTTAAAAATGTATTGATTTTCGGTGACAGCTATTCAACCTTTAAAGGCTTGATACCCGAAGGCTATGCCGCTTATTATTCCAACGAAACCCACCCTGAATCAGAAGTAGATACTGCCGATAAAACCTGGTGGATGCAGCTAATAAACGAAACCGAATCTAACCTTGTTTTAAACAATAGCTGGTCGGGCTCTACCATAGGCTACACCGGTTATAACGGCAACGATTGCTCGCATACCTCGTCATTTATATACAGACTTCGCACTTTAAAGGAGCAGGGCTTTTTTGAGAAAAACGAAATAAACAGCGTTTTTGTATTCGGCGGCACTAATGACAGCTGGTCGGGTGCCCCTTTAGGCGAGCTTAAATTTTCCGACTGGGAAGAAAACGATTTATATTCCGTTTTGCCAGCAATTCCTTACTTCCTTAAAACGCTAAAGGAAACCTTACCGAAAGCCGACATTTACTGCCTTATAAATACAGAAATAAAGAGCGAAATTATTGAAGGACTTAACGCCGCTTGTGAAAAAATCGGAGTCAAAGCAGTAAAATTTGAATACATAGATAAAATAGGCGGTCACCCCACGCATAAAGGAATGACCGACATTAAGGAACAGATATTAAAGGCTGTGAACAATTAAATAATAAACAAAAAAATACGATAGAAGCAGAAAAACACTTCTATCGTATTTTTATTCGTTCACTTAATTTAACAGTTTAAATTATCAATAATTTTCTTTTCTGATTTCAAAATAGCTTTGTGGGTGAGCACAAACAGGACAAACCTGAGGAGCTTTTTTACCCATTACAAGATGTCCGCAGTTGCGGCATTCCCAGATAGCCTCGCCTGCTTTTTCGAAAACCTGCTGCATCTCAACATTGCTAAGGAGCTTTCTGTATCTCTCCTCGTGGGTTTTCTCAATAGCGGCTACCATTCTGAATTTAGCGGCAAGCTCAGTAAAGCCTTCCTCTTCAGCATCCTTTGCAAAGCTTGCGTACATATCGGTCCACTCGTAATTTTCGCCTTCTGCGGCAGACAAAAGATTCTTTGCAGTATCTCCAAGTCCGCCTAAAGCCTTAAACCACATCTTTGCGTGCTCTTTTTCGTTGTTAGCAGTATCAAGGAAAATGGCACTTATCTGCTCATAGCCCTCTTTTTTTGCAACAGATGCAAAATATGTGTACTTGTTTCTGGCTTCACTTTCTCCTGAAAAAGCAGCCATCAGATTTTTTTCGGTTTTACTTCCTTTTAATTCCATTTAAAACACCTCTAAAAATATATTTAATTCGGAATGCGTAATTCGGAATTCGGAATTATAGGTGTGCCTACCTCACTTGCCTAAAGGGTGGAGGGATTTTACGGCACTTATATACCGTCGGCATAGCCGACACATTTAATTACGAATTACGAATTCATAATTCCGAATTATTTAAGAAATCCGTTTACGATTTGCTCCTCGGCTTCCTGCTCTGTAAGACCTAAGGTCATAAGCTTTGTGAGCTGTTCGCCTGCGATTTTACCAATTGCCGCCTCGTGTATGAGAGATGCGTCAATATGGCTTGCGGTTATTTCGGGTATAGCGGCAACCCTTGCGTTATCCATAATAATCGCATCGCACTCGGTATGTCCACTACAAATATTATTACCGTTTATTCTCGATAAAAACACCTGATTTGAATTATCCTTTGCAACCGAACGTGAAATAACGTTTGTGCTGGAATTAGCGCCGTTCAAATCCACCGTGAAATCAGTTTCGGCGGTCTGTGTGCCGTGTGTCATAAGCTTTTCCTTGATAATCAAGGTTGCATTATCCTTTAAAACCGCCTTGGTTACACGCTTTGTGGAGTCAATTCCCTTTATCTGGGTGGTCTCCATCTCCATATAACCGCCGTCATCTATATTTATTACGGTTGTCGGGTTCATATTCTTGCCACCCGTACCGTCACCGCCGCCGTAATGCTTTTCAACATAGCTTACTTTAGCATTTTTTCCTACAAAAAAGGTGTGTATACCGTCGTGACGTGATTCGGTGTCACCGCAGTTGTGAATACCGCAGCCTGCCACGATTTCAACATCGGCATTATCGCCTATATAAAAATCGTTATAAACCATTTCTGTATGTCCGCTCTCGCTTATAATTACGGGAATATGCACCTTTTCCGCCTTTGTGCCCGGTTTTATAATAATATCAATTCCCGGCTTGTCGGTCTTAGTTACAATATCTATATTTTCTGTTACCTGACGGCTTTCGAGTCCGCCGTTAGCCCTTATATTATACGCCCCCGAAGGAGTGCCTTCCATATCGGCTATTATTTTAAGAAGGTCAAGCTCTGTACTATTCATAAAAACCTCCGTTACATTTTATCGGTTAAAACCTTGCAGGCAGCATTTGCCGCACCTAAAAGCTCGGGCAGAATTTCATCCTTTTTGCCAATACTCTTAACCGTACCGCCCGATATAACAATAACCTTATCGGCTATATTCAGAATACGCTCCTGATGCGAAATAATGATTATTGAACCGCCCAAGGTCTGATTCATTTGTTCAAACACCTTAATAAGGCTGTTAAAGCTCCAAAGGTCTATTCCGGCTTCGGGCTCGTCAAAAATAGAAAGCTTGGTAGAACGAGCCAAAACAGTAGCAATCTCTATTCTTTTAAGCTCACCGCCCGAAAGCGAAGCGTTTATTTCACGGTTGATGTAATCCCTTGCACAAAGTCCTACCTGAGACAGATAGTCGCAGGCTTCGCCAATGCTTAATTCCTTACCAGCGGCAAGACCCAGCAGGTCGTGAACCTTAATTCCTTTGAAACGAACGGGCTGCTGGAAAGCGAAGCTTACGCCTCTTTTTGCCCTTTCGGTAACCGAAAGAGCGGTTATATCCTCGCCGTCCAGAATAATCTGACCCGAAGTAGGGGTTAAAATTCCTGCAATAATTTTTGCTAACGTGGATTTACCGCCGCCGTTAGGTCCTGTGATTACCGCAAAGCCGTTATCAAGCTCTAAGTTTACGTCTTTTAAAATTTCTTTTATTTCGCCGTCCTCATTTTCGGCGTTAAAGCAGATGTTTTTCAGCTGTAACATATTTCCTCCGTAGTCAAGCATTTAAAACTTAATTTCTTTATTTATAATACCCTATTTTTTAGAATTTTTTATATCGTCTATCGTAATTTTACTCTTGTGCGGTATCGGCTTCCAGGTAACCTTTACAAAGAGCGCTACATACTGAGTCCAGCGTCCGATTATATCGAATGTAGGCCAGGTAAAGGTAAAAAGCACCTTACGCCAGAACGGAATTTTTATAATCCGCTTATGCTCTACAATAAAGACATAAATCGCAATCCAGGTATTCTCTATGTACATACCCATTCTGTAGAGTATCCTCCACCAAACCGATATAAGCATAGCACCAAAAAATCCGCTCCAACCCGGTTGGAAGCCTATTTTAAAGGGGAAAAGCAGTCTTAAAACCATACCTAAATGGGTGCTTTTTGTGAAAAATTCGGTAGGCTCGATTCCGTTTGTATAGCAAAAACAGCCGTACAAGAATACCGAAACAATAAGCCAGCGTATAACATTGAAAACCGAAAAGGGTGTCAACTGCATAAGGGTATCGTAGGATGCAAAACGGTGTCTTATTGATTCAACCACCAAAAGGAATTTTTCCTTTGCGGTGCGTTTGCCCGTCTTTTTAGGTGTCTTATTCCAAGGATTTTTAAGGAAAAACTTACCGAAAATTACGTTTACCAAAAGCATTGGTCCAGTTTCGGCAAATGCCTGAAGATGTCCCTTAGACCAACGAAGTCGCTGTCTTAAAGCAATTTTAAGGCTGTTGGGCTGTTCGTCAAAAAATTCGGCATCATTATTATAGGTTATCTCATATCCTTGCGCTACTGCATCGGCGGTAAGCGCTCTGTCCTCCGTCAAAGATGTGTACTTCCAACCGTCACGCACAATTTCATTGGAAAACAAGAATCCCGTTCCCTGAATATTGGTAGCAAGTCTGAAAACCGAACGTCCTCGGTGATTAAACCTTATAGACCTCAACCAATGGAGTGCGTAAGTCGACGCAATCCAGGATTCGTTAAAGTTTTTGGTATTGCGGTAGCTGGTAACCAACTTTGCACCCGCATCAAATGAATCGTTCATTCGGCTTACAAAGTCAGATTTTAAAAGATTATCGGCATCAAAAACAAAGTAGCCTTCAAAGGATTCTCTGCCGTAATCCTGTTCAATTTTTTCAAACAAAAACTGCAAGGCAAAGCCCTTTGTTCTATGCTCATTATCGAATCTTTCGTAACAAATTGCACCCTTACTTCGGGCAATTTCGGCAGTATTATCGGTGCAGTTGTCCGCCACAACAAAAACGGTAAGCAATTCTTTCGGATAATCCTGCTCGGCTATACTGTCAAGCAAATTACCTATAACCGCATTCTCGTTTCTGGCGGCAATAACGATTGCGTATTTGTGCTGTTTTTTGGCAGGAGCGAATTTGCGTGTATAAAACAGTCCGACTATGCGGTAAACAGTTCTGAAAGCCACCATTCCCGAAAAAATGGCACCTATTATTCCGTATATAATCTTAGCCGTAGGATAGGCAGGGCCAAGAGTAGACACCACATAACCCGCAAGAC
>JAZQHX010000199.1:0-2878 GCA_045540835.1 Acutalibacteraceae bacterium
GAGCGCACGCAACAAAATGCATACCCATTTTAGCACATCCGACCATAAGGGAATTGCCCATATTGTATCGCGCATCACCCATATAAACAAGTTTTTTTCCTGCAAGACTTCCGAAATGCTCTTTTATTGTCAAAAAGTCGGCAAGTATCTGAGTCGGATGGAACTCGTTTGTAAGTCCGTTCCAAACAGGAACTCCGGCAAATTTTGCAAGATTTTCAACGATTTCCTGACCAAATCCGCGGTATTCGATTCCATCAAACATTCTGCCAAGAACACGCGCAGTATCGGCAATACTTTCCTTTTTACCAATCTGTGAGCCGGTGGGGTCTAAATAGGTAACACCCATTCCGAGGTCATATCCTGCCACCTCAAACGCACAACGTGTTCTGGTACTGGTCTTTTCAAATATCAAGGCAATATTTTTACCCTCGCAAAGTCTGTGAGGAATCCCTGCCTTTTTCTTGTATTTAAGCTCTGCCGCTAAATCTATAAGACAAGCAATTTCTTCGGGTGTATAATCCAAAAGCTTTAAAAAGCTTCTTCCTTTAAAATCCATCATTTTTCTCCTTATATATAAATTGAAAACGGTCAGCCGGGGACGTGTGTCCCTACACACAAGCCTTAATTATAATTTCTACCGCTTTGCTGAGCAGTTCATCGGGGATATTAAGGGCAGGCAGCAAGCGCACCTTGTTTTTAGCCTTAATAACAATTACGCCGTTATTCCTACATTCGGTTATAACATCGCTTGCGTCCTTTTCGGTCTCGATTCCGAGCATAAGCCCCATACCGCTTACCGATTTTACGCCTTTAGCGCCACTTAATTTTTCAATTATATACTGCGATTTTTTGTTTACACCGTCAAGCAGTTTTTCGTCAATACGGCTTAAAATATTTACCGCTCCTGCGCAAGCTACGGGGTTACCGCCGAATGTTGAGCCATGGTCGCTTGGTTTTAGTACATTTTCGACCTTTTCGCCCATCATAGTAGCGCCCAGCGGCAAGCCGCCACCCAAACCCTTTGCGGTCGATACAATATCGGGTAAAACACCGTAATTCATAAAACCATAAAGCTTACCGGTTCTGCCGTTACCGGTCTGCACCTCGTCAGCGATAGTTAAAATATCATACTTTTCTGCCAACTCAAAAATTGTTTTAACAAATTCCTTTGTTAAGGGCAAAACTCCGCCCTCACCCTGAACACATTCGAACATAATAGCCGCAACATTATCGCTTTCGACCATTTTCGTCAATTCTTCGCAGTTGTTGGCTTCGCAATATAAAAAGCCGTCCGTCAGGGGTAAAAAGTCATTGTGAAATACGTCCTGCCCCGTTGCTGCAAGGGTGGTTATTGTTCTGCCGTGGAAGCTGTTTTTAAGGGTTATAATTTTGTAGCAATCCTTACCCTTTTTATCGGCGGCATATTTACGTGCAACCTTTATTGCGCACTCGTTAGCCTCCGCTCCCGAATTTGAAAAGAAAACCTTTTTAAGTCCTGTTCTTTGGCACAGCATTTCGGCTAAGTTTGCACAAGGAGAAGAATAATAAAGGTTAGATGTGTGCTGAATTGTGCCTAACTGCTCAGTTACAGCAGAAACCCATTCTTTATCCGAAAAGCCAAAGGTATTAACGGCAATTCCCGTGCCTAAATCTATATATTCCTTACCCTCATCGTCCCAGACAAGTGAGCCTTCACCCTTAGTAAGCACGATTGGAAATCGTGCATAGGTATTAGCAATATATAAGCTGTCTTTTTCCTTTAAATTCATAATCAATCCTCTTTAGCAGGCAAAACCATTGTACCTGCACCCTCGTCAGTAAGGGTTTCTATAAGCAGAGAATGTGGTACTCTGCCGTCCATTATAATAACCTTTCTTACGCCCTTTTCTATTGCTTCAAGGCAACATTCAACCTTAGGTATCATACCGCCCGAAATGGTACCGTCCTCGAACAGCTTTTTAGCTTCATTGGTATCAATCTGGGGAATAATTGATGACGGGTCATCCTTATCACGTAAAATTCCTGCAATATCGGTCATTGATATTAGTCTTTCTGCCTTTAGTGCGCCTGCGATATAAGCCGCAGCAGTATCGGCATTGATATTGTAAATATTACCCTTTTTATCACAACCGACAGTAGATACAACGGGTATATAATCGTGAGATAAAAGGTCGGTTATAGGCTCAACATTAACCTTTGTGATTTTGCCCACAAAGCCGAGTCGCTCGTCCTTTACTTCGGCACGTATCATCTGACCGTCCATACCTGATAATCCCATTGCCTTGCCGCCCTTTGTACCGAGCAGATTTACAAGGCTCTTATTGATTTTACCTGCAAGTACCATTTGTACTACATCGGCAGTTTCCTTATCAGTCACACGAAGTCCGTCCACAAAAACCGATTCCTTACCGATTTTATTGAGAATTTCGGTAATCTCCGGACCGCCGCCGTGAACAAGGACTACCTTTACACCGATTAAATGGAGAAGTACAATATCCTCCATAACCTGCATTTTAAGGTCTTCGTTTATCATGGCATTTCCGCCGTATTTTACAACTATAATTTTGCCGTAATATTTCTTTATATAAGGCAAAGCAGCAGTCAGGACTTCCGCCCTTTGAGCATTGGTAATGTCATCAATATACATTTTTTACACTTTCCTTTTTCTGTGTTGAATTTTAAATGGTAGTGCGAGCAATTTTATTCCTTAATATTGATTCAGGAAAAATCGATTGCAATGCCGTTTTGCAGTGAGCGGTGCCGTATTTTTTATACTGCCCCGAACAAAAAATGGTGGTGCGGACGATTTTTACGAATCAGGTACGATAGTCTCCGTTTATTTTGACGTAGTCATAGGTCAAATCGCAACCCCAAGCGG
>JAZQHX010000200.1:0-2241 GCA_045540835.1 Acutalibacteraceae bacterium
CTGTCAGCGTTTCTTTGTTCAGGGTGTTGAACGTAGCGGTTTGGTAGGCTAAATTTTATACCAAAATAAAAAGGAGAACAATATGAAAAATATTAAAAGAATACTTTCTTGTGTTTTGGTTCTTTCTTTGGTGTTCGGCATTGCCGCTTGCGGCAAAAAAGAGACTTCAAAGACTACATCTTCAGATAAGACGTCTTCGACATCCTCAAATCCCGAAGATGTTTTCAATGATTTGCAGGGGAATGACGGTACCTCGTCTTCCGACCCCGACGGTTTTGATAATACCGACGGAACCGATACTCCCACCCCTACTCCCGGTGAAGATACTTCCTCGGACGATAATTCCGATAATCAGAATTTAAATAATGATAATTCGGATAATACCGATACTGACGAGCAGATTCAGGATACAACGGGTGAAGAATCTAAGTTCAAATTTGCACCTTCTTATCTTACTGAGGGTGAAAATCAGTTTTATTACGAAGGCTCTAATTATGTTTACGGCATTACTGAGGACGGCAGAGAGGTTATCGGTTATTTAGAGGACGGCAAAATAATTGATATTATTCAGGGCGGCGGTCAGTATTCACTGTATGACGGCACAAATATGTTCTCTTACGGCAGAATTAAGGAAATGACCAAAACCCTTGTAGACGGTGAGTATTGCTTGCAGCTTACCTATGAGCCAATGGGTAGCTCGGCGGCTTTGACGGTGCTTAAGACTACATACGTATTCCACCAGAACAGCATTACCGTTACAAGTGAGGTTGATACCGCTTCAAAGGCAAGCAAGGTATCAAGCGGTTCATTTCAAAGATTTTATTTGAATGACCCCACAAAGACCGAAAAGAAAATACTTTATGAATGGATTTATCCTGAAAACGGTGACTTCCCTTATCAGAAATCCAATAATATTTGTATAAAGCAATGGTTTGATGACGAGCACGTGGTATATTTCTTTAATCGTGACTCTAACTGTGCAGATTACTTCTATTTACCGAGCTATCCTGAAAACCATTTCCCCGTTACGGTTTCTAAAGAAAAAGGTTTTTCATATTCGCTTACCTATGATATAGTATTAGAAAATGCGAAAAAAACTGACGATATTGATTACGAGGCATTCTTTAAGGGCGAGGATACTGAATTTGCCGTTGGCTTTGCTCCTGTTACCAAAACTCAGGACGATTCCACGGTATTTGTAGGAAAGGAAGCCAAAATCAACCTTAATGTTACTAACCTTATATCCGAAGACCTTACATTCTCTATCAGATATGATGTAATGGATTACTACGGCAATATTGTTGATGCAGGTCTGTTTATAAATAGCACGGTATTTAAAAATAACGAGGCTAACCGTACAATAAATATTAAGGGTAATTACGGTATGTACTGGATAAACCTTTATGTTGTATCGGCTACATCTACCTATTATGAGTGCTATCCGCTTATGCTTGTAGAGGACTATAAGTTCTTATACCGAGATGTTTCACCGTTTGGTATAGATGCCTTGCACGCTTATTCAGCAGACGAAATGTATACAAATGCGAGCATTTGTGAAAAAATAGGTGTAAGATATACACGAGGCGGTACAAGTGAATACGGTATCAATCACTATGCATTGTTAGCCGAAAAAGGAATAAAGGCAAGTGCTGAAAGCGCAGGCGGCCCGTACGCTACGCAAGCTTCCCTTAATAAAATTTTAAATAAATGGAATGAAGGAAAGAAATACGGCGGATACGACTATATGGTAGGCGTTAATGAGTATGACGGTGACGTTAAGTTTAATCTTGAAGCCTGCCGAGAGAAGATTAAGCAGTTCCTTCCGAGCTATTTTGATTTGGTAGCTCCATTTGTTAAAAAGAATAATATTAAGTTTGCATACAATGCTTCTACCCACGGTAACCGTGCTTGGCATCAGGCAATGTATGAAAACGGTGTATGGCAGGCAAGTAATGTTATAGATACCCACTATTACTGCTATCCTATGCCGCCAGATAAGCTGGAGTCTACTGTTGGTACAAGAGAAAACGAGCTTAATATGGAAGAAATGCTCAAAATATTCAATGAATACGGCGGACGTAATGAAAAGCTGTATTCAATAGGTGAGACGGGTTATCCAACTGCTCCCGAAGGCTCTACCCATATAAATGAGCAGGCAGACTATAATACACGTATCGGTATTCTGGCTTTGGCTCACGGGGCTGACAGAGTAAATTATTACTGCTTGCTTGACAGAACAGG
>JAZQHX010000201.1:0-11469 GCA_045540835.1 Acutalibacteraceae bacterium
CTGCCGACCAGCCCGAATAGTAGGTAGTCTTACCAATCTTTTTATATGTACGCACACGCACATAGTATGTCTTTTTAGCCGACAGCTTACTTAATGTAACAGATGTTGTTTTATAACTTGTTACATTCTTAAGTTTTGCCGATTTGAAGGACTTGTTTGTTGCATACTGAATCTGGTAACCCGTAACTTGACTGGATTTCTTTGTAATTGCAACCTTCAGGCTCTTTTTGCCTGCTGTAAGGGACTTAACGGTAGTATTTGCGGGATTGATTGTAAAGTAAAGATTCTTTGTACCGCTGTAATTTCCCTTAAATGTAACCGTAATCTTATATTTACCTACATTTTTCCTGCCGGTAGCATATTTTACAGTATAATTTTTAGCACCAATCAGTTTGTTCTTGCTGTTATACACTTTCAGGGTAGGCTTTTTAATCTTTCCATTGTATGTATACTTTGTTGCGGAAAGCTTAAAGGTTTTGGGCATATAGGTTATATTTTTATCGTAATCTTTGCCGCAAACCGCACATTCTCTTAATATATATCCGTTTTTGGTAAGGGTAGCTTTAACCGTTGTGTATTTAGTATATTTATGAGTTACTTTTCTTACTTCGCCGCAGGTATTACAGGTAGTATCACAGGAATTTTTATAGCTGTGAGTATGAGACGAAAAATCGTATTCAATAAACTCAAAATCACTTCTGTTTGCAAACCATTTTGCATTACCATCACCACCGGTTTCACCGTAAACCTTAAAGCCTTCTTGCTTTACATAATCCGTATGACCGAGACTTTCAACATATTCAAACGAATATCCTGCCGAATACATTGAGAGCATAACGTTTTTAGGTACTCTTATTTCTTTTAATGATGGACAATTCAAAAAAGCATTATTTTCAATATAACAGTGACTATCCTTATTGAAGATAACATTATTTAATGCAGTACAGCCCTCGAAGGCGCCGTGACTGATTTCTTCAACTCTTACCGGAATTGTAATTGAGGTTATTTTTGTGCAATCCTTAAAGGCATCATCGCCAATACAGGTTACATATTCGGGAATTGTAAAGCTTTTAACTGTTGATTCAACCTTAACAAGCGCTGAGCCTAAATATAAAGCACCGTTTTTAAAGTTGTTTTTATTGTTGTAATAAGCCGTTCCCTCTATTGCTTTTTCACCCAAACTAATACTGATATGATCTTTGGCAGGATCAAAATAAGGGTAATCAGGCTCAAATATAAAATCGGAAAGCTGTTCACAATGATAAAATGCCTTATCGCCTATGCTTATCCAATCTGATTTAAGTGTTACGGTTTTCAACATAGAGCAATATGCAAAAGCCTCATCAATAAAGTAAATACTGCTCGGTATGGTTACATTTTCTATATAATGATTTGCACGGAAAGCATCTCTCCAGATACCGACGATTAAATATCCGTCTATTTCGGACGGAATAACAACATTCTTTTGAGCTCCTAAATACTTGGTAATTCTGGCTCTGGGCTGTTCATCGCCGTAGCTTTCTTCAACCTCATACAGATACAGCGGTGCAACCCCGACCGACACAAAGGTAAAGCTGTTGTCCCTTGCATACTCTTCTGCAGCTGAATTTGTATAACCGTTTATTTTTAAATCAATTGAAAAAATTTCGCCTGATTTAAAATCTTCAAAATAGCCTAAAGCATATTCGTCAATTTCTATTATTTTTGAAGGCAAATTAACAGTTTTAAGTTTTTTGCAATCAAAAAAGGCTCTATTACCGATTCTTTGAAGATTATCCGAAAAAATAACTTCCTCTAGTGCAGGACAATCCTGAAAAGCATACTCACCTATTTCTTTTACGGAATCAGGAATTATTACCTTTTTCATACCTAATTGATGTGCAAATGCCCGATATGAAATGGTTGTGACCGGAATTCCATCATATTCAGAAGGTATCTCAACTATTTCGTCATCTCCGTTATATCCTGTCAAATATACCTCAGAACCACTGACTTTATTAAACACAAATTCGGGATTTGTATCAGCAAAAACATCAATGCCACAAAAAAGGCAGCTAACCATACAAATAACCAAAAAAACCGATAGAATTTTTTTCATTTTCTACACTCCAGATTTTATTAAATTTACAATACAAAATATAGCATAAACCAAATATAAAATCAATAGCATAAATTTAGTTTTTGCAGTGATAAAAGTAGGTTTTAGTAGGTTAAGGCCTGATTTAAAATAAAATAATATTGCAATTTTTGTAAAAAGGAAGTAAAATATAAAAAAATAAACCTTTAGGAGGAAAATATAATGAGCTACATAAGGTATTCCTATTCACAGCTTAAGACATTCTGCTGTGACGCATTCCAGAAGTTCGGCTTTACCGAAAAGGAGGCAGAGAGTATAACTGACGTTTTGCTTTTGTCCGACGTTTACGGAATTGAATCCCACGGTATGCAACGTCTTGTGCGTTACCATAAGGGTATAGAAAAGGGTCTTATTCACGTAGATGCTAAGCCTGAAATCATTTTTGAGACACCCGTTTCGGCTGTAATTGACGGTCATGACGGTATGGGTCAGTTGATTTCTATTGAGGCTATGAATTTAGCAATCGAAAAGGCTAAAAAAAGCGGTATGGCGGTTGTAAGCGTTAAAAACTCAAACCACTTCGGTATTGCGGGTTATTATGCTAAAATGGCTTGTGATGCTGGTCTTATCGGCTTTGCTATGACCAATTCCGAGGCTATAATGGTGCCTACATATTCACGCCTTGCAATGCTTGGCTCTAACCCGATTGCAATTTCTATGCCTGCAGAGCCTTATCCATTTTTCTTTGATTCATCAACAACAGTTGTAACAAGAGGAAAGCTTGAAATATACAATAAGTTATCAAAGCCGTTGCCTGACGGTTGGGCTTTGGACGAAAACGGCAAGCCCTGCTCTGATGCTTCAAGAGTTCTTGGTAACATTGTAGGCAAAAAGGGTGGCGGAATCGTGCCTTTGGGTGGTGATACCGAGCCTTTAGGCGGTCACAAGGGCTACGGATACGGTATGCTGTGTGAAATTTTCTGCTCTATTTTCTCAGGCGGACTTACTTCTAATCATACTCACGTTGGCGGAAAGGGCGGTACCTGCCACGGATTTATGGCGATTGACCCTAAAGTTTTCGGCGATGCTGAGGCTATGAAGGAGCGTTTCTCTACATTCCTGCAGGAGCTGCGTGATGCTCCTAAGGCTGAGGGTGCCGAGCGTATTTACACCCACGGCGAAAAGGAAATTTTAGCTTATGCTGACAGAATGGAAAACGGAATTGACGTAAATATTAACACCGTTGCAGAAATGAAAGATTTGTGCGATTACTTGGGATTAGATTCGGTAAAATATTTAGGTGATGTTGATTTCTCTGCCGCAAAGCAAAGCTCATATAAATAATACTTTTACTTAATTTTAAAACGGGTTGACTCTTTGAGAGCCAACCCGTTTAATAATTTTTATGTCTGTATTCTTTGGGTGTTAACCCAACCTGATTTTTAAAGAGATTTGAAAAATAGTTTGAGTCCCCGAAGCCTACTGTAAAGGCTATTTCGGTTATTGTAAGATTTGAGGATTTAAGCAGAATTTTAGCGTCTGCAATTCTAAGCTCGGTTAAGTATTCGCGTATAGTCTTACCCGTACATTTATTAAATTCACGGCTTATGTATGAGCGACTGCACCCGAAGTGACGGCAAATATCATTACTTTTGATATTCTCGTTTCGGTTTTCGAGTAAATAGCTTTTGATTTTTTCGGCAAAGGTATCATTTTTGTTTGTTTTAACCGCTTTTTGTAAGCAAAGCTTTAACATTGCAATCAAAGGGAATATAAGGGTATCAACCCGTTTTTTGTCAGGAATAGCCTCTTTTAATTGGCTGTATGCAAGTCTTAATTTATTTAAAGGAATTTCATATTTTTCGGAAATTCTGTTTATGTAGCTTTCACTATTTTCACATTTGTAACCGCCGACACTTATAAATCCGACGCATTTTTCCATATCATAAACGGGGTAGACAAACTCTTTGACACCTGCATGGCATACGCCTGTATATTCACCATTTTCAACCTTTTTCGCTACTTTTTTCTGACATTCAACACAGTGAAAATGTGCCTTCTCCTTGATGCAGATGCAGTAAGGGTTATCGTGTATATTAAAGGGAATCAGAGGCTTTGGCACCTTTTCAAAATGCTCAGGAGAGATATGAAGTGTTACCGACAAATTACATTCTTTCCTTAAAAAAAGGATGTAATCTTTAATTATGTTGGTGTCAGGCATAACAATCCCTCCTACACAAAAACCGTAAAACTAACTATATAACAAGCTGTTTTCTTAAATATTGTACACTTTATTATAGTTTAAGTCAATAAAAAATGTCACCCTTTTTGGAGTGACATTTTTAAAACAATTATTTGAGCAAATTTATAAGCTTATCAATTACTGCTTCAAATTTAACGCCGTACCAATGCTCGGGGTCGTTTTGTGTAGCAAGAATACATTCTACCGTATAGTCTGCGGCAATTTTAGCTGAATCGTAAACCGATTTACCGTTAAGCAGTGCACCTGTGAAAGCTGATGCATAAACGTCCCCAGTCCCGTGAGAGCCTTTAGCGATTTTTTCGTGTTCGTAGTAGTCGGTTTTCCCGTTTTCTCTGACGATAACTCCGGTTTTTCCCTCGTTATAAGAAATGCCGGTCAAAACAATCGTTTTAGCACCCATTGCTTCTAAAGAAACAAGTATATCCTCTATGTATTCGCTGTCATAGCTTTCCTTGTATTCTTTATCGGTTAAAAAGCAGGCTTCGGTAAGATTCGGAAGTAATATATCGGCATTACTGCAAAGGGTTTTCATAGCATTTACATATTCGCTGTCAAATGCAGGATATAATTTGCCGCCGTCCGCCATAGCAGGGTCAATTACGGTTACAGCGTCAGCTTTTTTGGTTCTGGCAATTATGTCCTTAACATAATCAATCTGCTTGGTGCTGCCCAAATACCCGGTGTATATAGCGTCAAACTTAATGTTTTCTTTTACCCAATGGTCACAAATTGCTGGCATATCGTCGGTAAGGTCACGAACGGTATATCCGCTAAAGCCTGCTGTGTGGGTAGAGAGTATTGCTGACGGCAGAATACATGTTTCCATTCCGCAAGCGGAAAGTATCGGCAAAGCTACCGTAAGTGAGCATTGTCCAACACAAGAAATATCTTGTATTGTTAAAATCTTTTTGTATGACATTTTGCATTTCTCCTTGAAAAGATTTTTATTGTGTAGTATAGTATAAACGATAAGTGTCCACTTTAAAATAGCCAATTTTAACTTTTTTTGAAAGGACAGTTTTGTATGATTCTGGATTTTGCAGGACTTGATACCGAGAATAACGGCAGTAAATATAAAAAAATTTATTCCGATATAAAATCCGCAGTAGCGAGGGGAGCAATAAAAAAAGGGGAGCGACTGCCTTCAGTAAGAGAAGCCGCCGCCGCTTTAAAGGTCAGCCGCACTACAATAGAGAACGCCTATACACGTCTTTGTATAGAGGGTATTGCCGAAAGCCGTCCCAACAGAGGATACTTTATAATCGGAGCAGAAAAAAGCAAAAGTAAAGAAGAATATCCGTCGAGTTTTCATACTGATGAAATCAAATATGACTTTTCGAGCCGACGCATAGATACCGATTTAGCCGATACAGATGTATGGAGAAAGCTTTTGCGTGGAGTATTAAGAGACTCGGATGTGCTTACTTCCTACGGCGATCCGCAGGGAGAAATAGAGCTAAGGCGTGCTTTGGAGGCATACACATATAAATCACGTGGAGTGACAGCTAATGCCGAAAATATAGTAATAGGTGCAGGTGTAGGACCGCTTCTTAATATACTTTGCGGTATTACGGGGAGAAAAATCCGGGTAGGAATGGAAAACGGCGGCTTTAAGGAAGCGGAGAGTATATTCGGGGACTACGGTATAAAAACTCTGCTTTTGGAAAGCGACCGAAACGGGGCGGTAATTAAGGATATTTATGATAAAAACATTGATACTTTATTTTTGTTGCCCTCTTCACTTTCAAAAATCAGTATTAACGGTATTTCACGCAGACGTCTTGAATTTCAGAATTGGCTTAAAGAGGATAGTGACAGAATTATTATTGAGGACGATTATAACGGGGAATTAAGGTATACCGCCAGAAGTTTGCCCGCATTCAGCAGCAAGGCGGCGGAATCCTGCGTTTATATAGGTAGCTTTTCAAAGCTATTGCTTCCAAGCGTAAGAATAGCCTATATGGTGTTGCCAGCAAAATTTACAGAGAGCTTTAATAAAAAAAAGCAGTATTATAATCAAACCTGCGGTAAAACCGAGCAGTTGGCATTAGCCCGATATATAACAAACGGAAATATGGAAAAACAGCTCAGACGTTTAAGACGAATGTATTATGCAAAAAGCCGTCTTTTGTGCCGTGAACTTGAAGCTAATATACCTATGTTTAAAGATGCGGTTTTGTATGAATCCTCGCTTACGGTTGAGCTTAAAACCTCACTTAAAGCGGAAAGCTGTGAAATATGCAAAGCGGCCTTGAAAAACGGAGTAAAAATAATGCCTTCAAGTGAGAAAGGGGCGGTTAAATTATGCTTTGCAGGCATTTCCGAGAGTGATATTCCTTTGGCAGCAGAAGCTTTAAGGAAAGCATTGGAAAAAATTTAATGATAAAATTATTAAATTACTGTTGAAAAAAATTATTAGATGTAATATACTATTTAATGTGATATAAAATTTTATGTTACACTAAATATTGATTTCCCACGGAGGTATAAATGATGTTAAAAAAGCTTGTTCCCTTATTTCTTTGTTTGTGTTTGATTCTTTCAGGTGTTGGTTGCGGTAAAAAGACCGAGGACCTTAGTGTTGATAAGGGTGACGAGCCATCGGCACCGGTGGAGGTTGAATCCGAGCCGGAGCCCGTGATGGGGGTTAATCCCTTAACGGGTCTTAGTGATATTTCTCCCGAAACAGCGAAGCAGCGTCCTGTTGCTATAATGGTTAATAATATTTCGGTAGCACAGCCTGTGCAGACGGGTCTTAATAAGGCCGATATTATTTATGAGACCGAGGTTGAAGGCGGAATTACCCGTCTTATGGCGGTTTTTCAGGATTTCTCAAGTGTTAAAAAGATAGGAACTATACGTTCTGCAAGATATGTTTACATAGATTTGGCTTTAGGTCATAATGCTATTTATATCCACCATGGTGCAGATATGAACTACGCATATCCTTATATGGTTGCTAATACCGACCGCTATGAGGTACATGAAAATAATGGTGGAGCCAGAATCAGCAACGGCAAAGCAAGAGAGCATACTTTATATGCTTACGGTGACAAGGTATGGAAGAATATCCTTGAATCCGACCGTGAAATTGAAAACAGCAAAAATGCTCCTTGGCAGACCTTCGCTTCTGAGGATGCTCCCGTAAGCTTTGAGAAAAAGGCAACAAGTGTATCCGTTCCTTTTTCGGGCTCGTATAAGACAACTTTTAAGTATGATGCCGCTACGGGCAGATATGTAAGATACTTTAACGGTACAGAGCGTAAGGATTATGTAACGGGTGAGAGTGTAACTGTCAAGAATGTATTTGTGCTTAATACTGCTATGAGCCATTATCCAAAAGCTAAATATAGAAAAATAAGCCTTGAATCGGGAAGTGGTTATTACTTTGCAAACGGTACATATACCAAAATTACCTGGAGCAAGGGTGCAGGCTCTAAAAGCTTTGTGTTTAAAGATATGAAAGGTAATGCGCTTACTGTAAACCCCGGCAATTCCTGGGTTTGCATTGCGGATAAGAATTCTTCGCAGCCTGTAATTGAATAATAAAACAAATAACGGTTGCTGAAATTACAGCAACCGTTAATTTTTTTGAAACCTTTTTTCCCTTTATTTGGTATTACATATGAAGGCGCCCGACGGTTTGTTAGGAGGGATATAATGAATTTGACGGCAGAAATTTTAAATAATGATTTTGCGTCACCTGAGAATGCTTTTAATAAGTATGCCGATATGGTTTATCGGTTAAGTTTTGTGCGCACAAAAAACAAAAGTGACAGCGAGGATATTTTACAAGAGGTATTCCTGCGGTATATGAAGGTCTGGAATAAAATGGAAAGTGAGGAGCACATTAAGGCAATGCTTATCCGCATTACCGTTAATTGCAGTAATTCGCTTAGTACTTCCTGCTGGTTTAAAAAAACGGTAGGGCTTGACGAAAACATTGCCGTTTTTGATAACTATAATGAAAGCAATGTTTTAAAAGAGGTACTATCCCTTCCGCAAAAGTACCGTACTGCCATTCATTTGCATTATTATTGTGACTATTCGGTAGAGGATATTGCAAAGATACTAAAATCCAATCCGTCTACCGTAAAAACTCATTTAAGCCGAGGACGAGCACTCTTGAAAACCAAATTAAAGGAGTTAGATTTATGAGCTTTAAAGATGATTATAAGAATCAGATTGATAATCTTCGTACCGATAATTATATAAGAGAAAAGGTACTCAAAAAAATTGAGGAAAAACAGAACGAAAAGAGCTTCAAATTTCCTGTTTTAAAGGTTGCATCGGCAGTTGCGTGCTTATGTTTAGCGGTTGCAATTTCTCTGCCTTTTACCTTGAATAATAATAAAAAAGGTATTGCTACGAGCGGTGTTACATCAAATACCGTAAAGGAAAACACAGCTAATAGCTATAGCGATATATACGAAAAGGTGCGCACGCTTAAAAAGCAGGCAAGATTTGAAATGTTTGCCACAGATGATGTGGTGCTTTATGAAATTGATGAAGATAAAGCTGCCACCGACGGGGCTGTGTCTTCACCGAAGCCCGGTGTCGGTTTGCAGGAAAACAAAGCCGAGAGTACTACCGATTCCGAAACAAAGGGTGACGATTATTCCGAAACCAACACCCAGGTTGAGGGTGTGGACGAAGCCGACATTATTAAGACCGACGGAGAATATATTTACAGCCTTAGTGCAAAGAATGAAAAAATCCGTATTATAAAGGCAGGAAAAACGCCCAAATTAGTAGCGTCGATTGAAATTGAGGGTGATAATAGCTACAGTGCCAATATGTATTTAAGCGGTGACAGACTGGTTGTATACACAAGCGAATACAATGATTTCTGGGCGAAAAGTGTATATGGCTCATCGCCGAGAACAGTAGCTGTGATTTATGACATTTCTAACCCCGAAAAGCCAACCAAAATCACCGAGTGTGAGCAGGACGGAGACTGTCTGGATTCAAGACTGATTGGTAACAAGCTTTATTTGATTTCTGATTATAATGTAGATGTAAATCGTGTAAGCTCCTTTTCTCCTAAAACCTATGTTCCTGTTATAGAATGCAAGGATTATTCGGGAGCGGTTCCTGCTGACAGTGTGCATATAAACGAGGATTGCACAAGACTTATTTACACCGTAATATCCGCTTTTGATATAACCGATGGTACTTTATGCAGTACAAGGTCGATTTTAGGCGGAACCTATACCGTGTATTGCAGTACCGGAAATATTATAACAGCAGGCTATTCAAGCGGTGATGAGACCAAGATTACACGTTATTCTATTTCGGACGGTATAATTGAGTTTAAAGCCGAAGGATTGTTAAAGGGAAGCTTGCTTAATCAGTTTTCAATAGACGAGCATAAAGGCTATTTCCGCTTTGTTACCACCGATTACGGTCATGTTGAGGTGCAAGACAGTAATGATACCAAAAGTATACGCAGTACGCAGGTGAACTGTGTGTATATTTTTGACGGTGATTTAAAGCAGGTAGGTGCAATTGAAAATTTAGCGCCTGACGAGCGTGTTTATTCGGTAAGATTTATGGGCGATATTGCTTATTTTGTAACCTTCCGTCAGGTAGACCCACTTTTCAGCGCCGACCTTTCAGACCCCGTTAATCCTAAAATTATCGGTAAGCTTAAAATACCTGGATTTTCGAGCTATATGCACCCTTACGGGGAAGGAAAGCTTTTGGGAATAGGTATGGACGCCGATGAGAAAACCGGCAGAACCGAGACGGTTAAGCTTTCTATGTTCGATATATCCGATCCTAAAAATGTAACCGAGGGCGCAAAGGTTTCAATTGATTTTTATTACTCCGAAGCACTCGATAACCATAAAGCTGTGCTTATAGACGTAAACCGTAATATAATAGGCTTCTCAGGCTATGTGAATGACGGTATGAGCTATTGCATTTATGCCTTTGAAAAGGGAAAATTTGTCCGTAAGGCGACTATCGGGGTTGAAGATTTGCACGCCCACAGCGTAAGAGGACTGTTTATCGGGAATGAGCTTTATATTGTAGAGGACAGCTCGATTTCGGTTTATGACCTCAAAAGCTTTGAACTTATAAACAAGACTGAATTTTAAATCTATCAAAAAATAATAACGGAGCTGTCCGAGTTTTTGGATAGCTCCGTTTAATTTATACTTAATCTTCAATAGCGGCTTTTCTTGTAAGTACAGCCTTTAATTTTTCGTTGTCAAATTTGGGCTTGCGGTCATAGGTGTAAATGCCGTTTTGCTCCTGCTCAACATTCGTCAGCTGTGTGTAGCAAAGACCGAACATTTTATTGTTATCAAGAAGTGCGTCGGTAAGTTTTTCGAAGCGGTCGTAAAACTCTTCGATTGTTTTAGGTCCTTCGCCGTAGCCCCAGCCGTTACCGCTCGTATCCCAGGCAATACCGCCATACTCACTTACAAATGTAGCTTCACCTTTATAGGTTTGCCGCTTGTCATGTCGGTCATGAAGTACATTTTTGGTCATCAGTCGGTCATAATTTTCCTTAAAGGTTATCGGGTTTTGATTGTAATCGTGAACACAGAAAATATCGGTCTTAACGTGGAAATTACCGCTTGTATCTATGCAAGGACGTGTACTGTCAATCGCCTTTGTCACATCATAAATTATGGCAACACCATCGTCATACTGCTTACGACCGAATCTGTCCCAGGTTTCGTTGTGGGGGCACCAGCCTATAATTGACGGGTGGTTAAAATCACGGTTTACTTCTTCGACCCATTCGTTCATAATCGGGGTTACACCCTCAGCACAACTGTGGTCGAGTCCCCAATCGGGATATTCTCCCCAGACTATGTATCCCATTCGGTCAGCGTGATACAAAAAGCGTTCCTCAAAAATCTTTTCGTGAAGTCTCGCACCGTTAAAGCCGATAGCCAAAGAAAGCTCTATATCTTTACGTAATGCCTCGTCTGTAGGGGCAGTATAAATACCGTCAGGATAAAAGCCTTGGTCGAGCACTAAACGCTGGAAAACCGACCTGCCGTTTATAAGGAATTTGTAACCGTCTAAACGCACTTCTCTGAGACCGAAGTAGCTGTCCACCTTATCCTCACCAAAGGTAAAGGCTACATCATAAAGTCTGCCATTACCAACC
>JAZQHX010000202.1:0-2124 GCA_045540835.1 Acutalibacteraceae bacterium
CGCTTCGAGTGAGGCGGTTTTCGGCGGAGTTTATAAGCTGGCGGCGGTTGAAAAGGACGGAGCAATTATGCCTAAAATCAAGATTAGCGAAAACACCGCAAAGGTTACGTTACCCGGTGTTAAAATTCCGTGGCGACTTTATGATAATAAAACGGGTAAGGCAATCGCAGATGTTATCACATTAGGTCACGAAAAGATTGACGACAGCGAGCCTTATGAGATTTTCGATCCCGTTCATACCTGGAAACGTAAAACCGTAACCGATTTTACCGCTAAAAAGCTTCAGGTTAAGATTTTCAATAAGGGAAATCTTGTGTATGAGAATCCGTCGGTTCTGGAAATTGCACAGTATTGTAAAAATCAGGTTGATTCTATGTGGGACGAGGTTAAACGTTTTGAAAATCCGCATAACTATTATGTTGATTTGTCGGACGATTTGTGGCATTTAAGAAACAACCTTTTGAGCAAACATTCAAATAAATAGTAAAGGTGAAAAATATGAAAAGAGTATTAAGCTTAATGTTAGCCCTTACGTTTGTTTTTTGCTTTGTCGGATGCGGCAAGGAAAAGACAGAAGAAAAGCAGGGCACTTTGGATATTGAATATTATGCGAAGGCAGGACAAATGCCCGAGTGCAATTACCATTTAGGTAGTGATGTTGAGACCGTTAAAACCGAGCTTTCAGCAAGTGCTGAGGATAGCGAGGCGGTTTATAACGTAACAGAGGGCGAAAACAATGTTCTCATTGAGAGCGGAACATTCAGCTATTATTATAAAAAAGCAGAACCCGAAAAGGGAATCGGTTGTATAGTAAATTACGGTAAATCCTACGGTTTTGATATGGGTACAGTCATTCTCGAAGTTAAAGAGGCAATAGAGGGTTGTGAATATGTAGAGGAGCCCGCTGACGATAAAAATGCCTTTTTTATGTTCGGTGCGGCTGACGGTACTGTAATTAAATGTACGGCTGACGGCAATACCGTTGTGTTTGTATTCCGTGATAATGCCCTTTGCGCTACCGCCCTTTTCAGCGGTACTGACTGGTAATAACCATTGCAATGATTTTTTCCCAAGGAGTTTAAAATGTTAGAAGAACAAGTTGCGGTAAGAATGCCGCTTTTAGCTTTAAGAGGACTTGTAGTTTTTCCGAAAACGGTTGCCTCTTTTGATGTTGCCCGTAAAAAATCCGCCAATGCTTTAAAGGCGGCTATGGAGGGTAACCGACTTATATTTGTTGTAACACAAAATGATTTTTATGCCGAAGAACCTACCGAAAAGGAGCTTTATTCTGTCGGCTGTATTGCACGTATTAAGCAGGTTTTAAAGGTGTCGGACAACCTTACTAAGGTACTTGTAGAGGGTGTTGCACGTGCTGAGTATCGTAATTTTACAAACGGAGCAAGATATCTTACTGCTGATGTTATAAGATGCGAAACCAAGCACACCAACCACAGAGCTGTTTATAAGGAAACCCTGCTTCGCAGAATCAGAACAACCTTCCGTAAGTATATTTCTGTACTTCCGGGTATTGCTCCTGATATTGTTATGACGGTTGATTCTACCGAGGAATTGGGCTTTGTTTGTGACTATATTGCCTTTAATATTCCGGCTCCCTTTGACGATAAGCAGTATATTCTGGAACAATTGTCGGTAGTGAGCCGTGCGAAGATACTTATTGATTTGCTTGATAAAGAGCGTGAAATAGGGGAGATTGATAAAAAAATCGGAGAAAAGACCCGTGCCGCTATTGACGAAAATCAAAAGGAATACTATCTGCGTGAGCAGATGCGAATTATCAGTACCGAGCTTTACGGTGATGACCAAGCCGACGAAATTGATACCTATTATCAGCGAATTGAAGCACTCGATGCCGACGATAACATAAAGGACACCTTAAGAACCCACGTTGCAAAGCTTTCTAAAATGCCTAATGGCTCGCACGAGGGAACGGTTGAGAGGGGATACCTTGATACTTGTCTTGAACTTCCGTGGAAAAAATACAGTTCTGTTATAGCTGATATTAAAAGGGCTAAAAAGGTGCTCGACCGTGATATTTTCGGTATGGACAAGGTAAAAGAGAGAATACTGGAGCTTTTGTCGGTTTATGTGCTTTCCCCCGATATT